>NZ_JBKORL010000028.1:0-70395 GCF_047314525.1 Shewanella sp. BJSY2023SW007
AACACTCTTCATCGAGTTAAATCGTTTTGTCGATTTCTCAATGCCTGTGAGTGTCCACACAGATTTGCTTGTTTATCTTGTTAAAGAGCAATCCCCTAGGCGCTGTGGCCATCGGGTCAGGGCTGCGTATTCTACGCTTTCCTGCTGCGGCGTCAAGAGGTATTTACCATCTTTTTTTGCCTGTCGTTGAAAGGACTCGAGAGACTCTTTTCTTCGACCCTGTCACGTCTTTCGCGTTGTCGCTGTGCCGTGTCAGTGGGAGCGCATTATAGGGAGCCTGAACTTTTGTGCAAGAGCTTTTTAAAAGAAAACTGCTGTTTTTGACTTACTTGCTGAGAATTTGTCCTGACCTGCCACTTTTTAATCTTTATAATGGCGAAAACCAATCATATAAGGACTTTTTATGGCCAATTCTCTCAGATCTTACCAAGGTACCAAGCCAAAGTTGGCCGAAGGCGTCTATGTTGATGAAGCTGCGGTTCTGGTAGGTGACATCTTTTTGGATCAGGACGCCAGCGTTTGGCCCATGGTGGCTGCCCGGGGTGACGTCAATCATATTCGCATCGGCAAACGCAGTAGTGTTCAGGATGGCACTGTCTTGCATGTTACCCGTAAGTCGCCGGCCAACCCAGAGGGACACCCATTGCTCATCGGCGATGATGTCACCATAGGCCACAAAGCCATGCTTCATGGTTGCAAGGTAGGTAATCGTGTATTGGTTGGCATGGGAGCCATTATTTTGGATGGCGTCATCATCGAAGACGATGTGATTTTAGGTGCTGGTTCCTTGGTGCCTCCCGGCAAGGTGCTAAAGAGTGGCTTTCTCTATATAGGCAGCCCGGCCAAGCAGGCTCGCCCCTTGACCGAAGCCGAACGCCAATTTCTGCCACAATCGGCAGACAACTATGTCCGCCTTAAAGATGAGTACCTGGCCGAGCAAAGTAGTACTGACTAAGAAAGTTATACTGACTCAGGTAACTCTATCTCACCTGAGTCATTGAAGCATTCCTGCTCAATCAGCGCCTCGGCTTCATCTTCGAAGTCGAAGCGCCACTGTTCAAACAGGCTCAGGATCTCTTGCTCTTCGAGAAAAACCTTGCCACTTAGTTGCTGCATACGTTGTAAGCCAACATAGCAAGGAATATTGACCCCTTGCTGCTGGGCCATAAACTTGAGCCTGTTTGATTCGGCTTGCCACTGACACAAGTCGCTGAAGATGATCCCCTGATTCATGAGGCCTCTCCTTTTAATTCTTGCCGCAGACTCTCGAGTACAGGCTCAACTTTGGGCATGACACCTCGCCATAAATAGAAACTTCTAGCCGCCTGCCCCACCAACATTCCTAAGCCATCCAGTGTTTTTGCCGCCCCTTGCTCGGCAGCCCAGCGATTGAACGTAGTTGTTTGTGCCGAATACATCATGTCGTAGCAATAGCTATGATTGGCAACCACGGTTACGGGAATATCCGGTAGCTCACCATGCAAACTGGCTGAGGTGGAATTGATAATGAGATCATAACCCTCATAGAGTTCATTTCGCCTCAACGCCTGCAATTGCTGTGGCGCAATAGCCGCCAGCACCTCGGCCTTACTGTATGTTCTATTATAGATATCAATATGGCCGACACCGGCCGCCAACAGAGAAAGCAGACAACCTCTGGCAGCCCCACCAGCGCCGAGCAGCAAGACCTTTTTATCTTGCAGCGTCAGGTAACGACTGAGATCGGCCACCAAGCCGTAGCCATCGGTATTATCGCCCCGAATTCTGCCATCATCCAGTTTAATCAGGGTGTTCACTGCGGCGGCGGTTTCGGCTTCCTGGCTCAACTCATCACAGAGTTGAAAGGCTTGTTCCTTGAAAGGCACAGTGACATTAGCGCCCTTCCCCCCGGCAGCAAAAAAAGCCATGACACTGCCGCTGAAGTCATCGATTGGTGCCAGAATCGCTTGATAGCTTAGGGCTTGCCCGGTCTGAGCGGCAAAGGCTGCATGGATAGCCGGTGATTTACTGTGATGAATGGGATTGCCAAAGACGGCATAGCTGTCGGTCATCTGTGCTCCAGAGCAATGGAAGATATATCAGTCTACTCAGCGGCCCTAGGCCAGGCAAGGCTCCCGACCTATGGGGTTTTCATTGTATACTGGCGCCAAAATCGACAACAAGATTCAACACGAAAATGAACTGGCTAAAGAAAATTATCAATCGCAAACCCGAGGCCGAGCGGGACCCCACCCAGTCCAACGCCTATGATCTGATTGGTGGCGACGAGACGATACGCGCCATAGCCAAGAGCTTTTATCAGCAGATGCAAACGCGGCCGGATACTCAGGAACTCCTGTCCATACATCAGGCTCCGCTGGCACAATCGGAGCAGAAACTATATGAGTTTCTCAGCGGTTGGTTGGGAGGGCCTCAGCTGTATCAAGCCAAATATGGCCACCCGGCGCTGAGAGCCAGACACATGCCGTTTGCCGTTGATGAAAGAATGCGCGATCAGTGGCTGTTATGCATGAGGGCCTCGCTGGAGGCCAACCTGAAGGATCCAGAGCACAGGAAGGTGATTTTCAATGCTATCGCTCAGTTAGCAGACCATATGCGTAACCAATAAGCCAGATTAAGGCTTATTGGTTACCCTCACTAACTATTCAGTGAGCCAATCCCTGGGGTGCAAAAAGTCACTGTAGAGCTTGGCTTCGGCAGAGCCGGCTTCGGGTTCATAGGCGTATTGCCAGCGAACCAAGGGCGGCATCGACATGAGTATTGACTCGGTTCGGCCGCCGGTTTGCAGCCCAAACAGCGTTCCTCTGTCATAGACCAGATTGAACTCTACATAGCGACCACGGCGATAAAGTTGGAACTCACGTTCACGCTCGCCATATTCGGTATCCTTACGCCGCTCAACAATGGGGGCATAGGCAGGTAAGAAACCATTTCCGACCGCTTGCATGAAAGCAAAGCAGTGTTCAAAGCCACCTTGATTGAGGTCATCGAAGAAAAGGCCGCCGACACCACGGGTTTCGTTTCTGTGTGGCAGAAAGAAATACTCATCACACCATTTTTTGTACTCGGGGTATACCGCTTCGCCGAAAGGCTCACAAATCGCTTTGGCTTGCTGATGCCATTCGCGCACATCCTCGAGGAAGGGGTAATAGGGGGTCAGGTCGAAGCCACCACCAAACCACCAGACGGGATCGGCGCCTTCTTTGCGGGCAATAAAAAAGCGCACGTTGGCATGAGTGGTTGGGATATAGGGATTACGCGGGTGGATAACCAGTGAAACCCCCATGGCTTCAAAGCTTCGTCCGGCCAGCTCAGGCCTGTGCGCCGTAGCCGAGGCCGGCATGGCCGCGCCTTCTACATGGGAGAAGTTCACCCCGGCCTGTTCAAACACCTCACCGCCGTTAAGTACCTTACTGATACCGCCACCGCCCTCGGCCCGTTTCCAAGAATCAGTAGCAAACTCAGCTTTGCCGTCCAGTCGTTCCAGTCCTTCACAAATCTGTTGTTGCAGTTGCATCAAGAATGTTTTTACCTGGTGGGAATCTGGTGCCGTCATGCTCACTCCTTCTTGCTTGGAATTATTAGCCATTACGCAGGATCTGGCCGCTGCGAATATCTATGATGGTGGAAGGCTGGCGCTGCTGCCCCAACTCTCCTTCGATAAGGGCATCTATCTGCCCGGCAAACGTTGTTTCAATATCATTCACTGTCAGAGCCGGCGACTCACCCGCCAAGTTGGCACTGGTGGATACCAGCGGCTTGCCCAAGGTATCACACAACTCCCTGACAATAGGGTGAGCCGACACCCTGACGGCTATAGAGTCAAAATGGCCACAAAGCAGTTGGCTCATCCCCTGACGCACCGGCATAACAAAGGTGTAAGGTCCGGGCCATTTGGCAAACGCCTGCTGCAGTTGCTCATCACTCAGTTGAGACTCGTCCAGATAGGGTTGCAACTGCCGATAGTCACTGGCGACCATGATAAGCCCCTTGTGCCAGGGACGCTGTTTGATGTCGAGAATTCGGGAAACGGCGGCTTCATTATCGGGATCGCATCCCAAACCATAAACAGCTTCGGTGGGATATGCTATGACCCCTCCATCCAGAAGCAGTTGCTTACTCCCGGCGGCGAGCAAGTGCAGCATTGAGTGTACCTTTTATAGAGACAAAGACGGCTGAACGCCCTCGGCGACAGCGGAGGTGATTATAGTCACATATTGAGCCGGATCACAGAGTTCGCTTGTACTTACATTCCTTACGGGGACATTCCAGTCTGTCGCCGGCAGCGCCCTTGCGCTCTACCAGAATCCCGAAACCGCATTCAGGGCAAGCTTCTGCCCGAGGAGGAAAATTCACCAGAAACTTGCACTTGGGGTAGTTGCTGCAGGCATAGAAGCTCTTGCCGAACTTGCTGGTCCTATGCTCAAGCACTCCGCTATTACACTGAGGACAAGGCACTTTTTCAGCCTCTTCCTGCTGATCGTGTCGCTCGATATGGGTGCATTGTGGATACTGGGTACAACCAATAAAAATACCAAAGCGCCCCGATTTGACCGCTAACTCGTGGCCACACTGGGGACACTCGGAGCCTGGAATAGGCTGAGAGTCGATGGATTCGTGCTGCACCAAAGGTCGGGTGTAATCACACGCTGGATAATTATTGCAGCCAATGAAGCCACCATGCTTACTGTGGCGCACGGAGAGCTCACTGCCGCACTTGGGACAAAGTTCATATTCTTTTTCGAGCGCGTGCGCCCGAGCATTGAACAACTGCTGGTCTATCTTGGCCATGACACATCTCGCTGTTAAAAGAGTTAGGCGAACATTTTACCAGCGCCACACGGATAAAGGGAGTCGAGTTGATGACCACACTCACTGAAAGACTCAGCCGGCAAGAACAGATAGTAAAATAGCCTTCACTTCAGGAAAAAGTTACATAGGTTGGAAACTGTCGTGGTCTTTTTCAGAAAGGCTTATCGCTCTCGTTTGCGAAATGATAAAAATTGAAGTATCCAGACAATGGGGAAATGAAGATCACTGCAGCCAAAAAAGATTGCCCAACTTTCTGAGAATATCCTGAAAGCAAATTAAATAGATACCGGCCAAGACAGGCAATAACGGCACATACATCTTGCAGTTTCTCTTTTTGCTCAAGAATCTCAGCACATCTCGTTTGGCGCCAGAGCGATATAAAACCACCTCACATTAGCCATACTATCCGTGCTGAGATTGTCGAATGTAAACTGCCGTTCAGGAGTGTAATCGACCTTCTTCTGGTTGCTCGAAGATAAGATCTTCCATCTGCTCATAGGCAGACTCATTACCGGGCGCATTGAACAATACCATCAGAATCACCCACTTGAGGTCTTCCAACACCATAGCTGGCTCGTCCAATTCCATCACCCTATCAATAACCATTTCCCGGGTTTGCACATTCAATACCCGAATCTGCTCCAGGAACAATAGGAAACCACGGCACTCGACGTCCAGTTTTTCCATTTCATCTTTGGTGTAGATGCGGAAGGAATGTTGAGTATGCCCTCTAAGGTAGGGAGTATCGCTCTCCTGTAGTTCGGCCAACCGCTCAAGCCAGGAAAGCGCCTTGATGATTTCGGACTGATGGAAACCGGCACGGGTGAGTTCTTTGGTCAACTCATCTTCGTCGACCAACATTTCAACTTCACTATGAACATAGTTTTCAAACAGATACATGAGGATATCAAACATGGCTATTTCCTCTTAAGTCTAACGTAACCACCGGGTACTGCGGCAACCCAACCTTGCAACTCAAGTTCAAGCAATTGTTCCAACACCAGATCCAACGTTATTCCACTATGCTCAACCACCACATCCAAAGGTGTGGTCTCATAATCTACACTAGCTAACAGCGTTTTAAATGGCAACTCAGAGTTCTCACTTGGTTTTATATGGTGACTCTTGCGCAAGTCTTCAAGGTGGCAGCTACATAAAGGCGCCAACTCTTCCACTATATCGGCCACCGACTCCACAAGTTTTGCCCCATTGCGAATTAAATCGTGGCATCCCTGATGTTCATCGCCCATGACTGAACCTGGAACCGCAAAAACCTCTCGACCTTGCTCTGCTGCCAGGCGTGCACTGATCAGTGAGCCACTGCGCCGACGAGCTTCTACCACCAAGGTTCCCATTGCAAGGCCGCTGATTATACGGTTTCGCTTGGGAAAATTCCCGGAAAATACGCCGACAGAGGGCCAAAGTTCACTGATAACTGCACCATGTACTTGAATATCATCATAAAGAACCCTATGCCTTCGAGGGTAAATTTCGTCAATTCCGGTACCCAGTACCGCAATGGTTTTGCCGGTTGCCGACAAAGCTCCCCGATGAGCAGCGCCATCTATGCCGGCAGCCATGCCGCTGCATACGCTGATGTTCAAGGCATCCAATTCGGCGCCCCACTGCCAGGCAAGTGATAAACCGGCTCGGCTGGCATCGCGACTGCCAACAACGGCCAGCGCAGGTTGCAGCAGGGTTTCAACCTGTCCTTTGACGAACAAAATTGGAGGAAAATCAGGAATATGTTTCAAGAGGGGCGGATAAAAAGGATCGTCGGGGCAGATTAGATATCTACCCTCGGCACCCTGCTGCCATTGCAAGGCTTGGTCAACTTTTTCAGGAGCCAACTCCAAGCGCTGGAGCTGTGTCTGGTTTATTGGCAAAGACCGGGGTTCATGTTCCAGCCTCTGTCTCAACTCAGCCACATCCATGTGCAAGAGCAATTGCCTTATCCGGAGGGGTCCCAGTCCAGATACCGCAGCGACAACCAACCAATCAACCAGACTATTATGCGTCATTCACCTTTCAATAATGTGTCAGGCCTGACCAAAAGGTCATCTACCCTGACAGGGCTTTCATTCACCATGATGAGCCCGAGAGCTGTCTTGTCGAATACCTTAAACACCATGACCTGACCGCGATAGAGGTCGGGCAGCTTAACGGCATTGTCTGAACCCATCTTGGCCATCAGGTTGTCGTAAGCAGAGCGTTCGGTCGGCGGCACCGGGATACCCTCGCCGTTGATAACCACCTCGGCACCGTCCTTATAGATAGAGAACACATCGCCGGGCTCAACACCTTCTCGGTTGCCCCGGTCCAGATAAAACACATCCAGTTTACCCATGGCGCGAATTTTACGCTCAGATGCCAACACCTTGGCGCCCTCTAAATCGCTGGCCTTGGGAATAAAGTAGGCAGACAACAAGGAGTCATCTTCTATCGCCAACACTCGGAAACCGGCTTTGGTTTCGCGGAAATTGTTGAGCAGCTTCACCTTGGAGATTTCACCCGACTCCACCACTCGGCCACTGGCACTGAGGATTACTTCCTGACCCAGCAACTCACCGCTTTCCTTATTGGTAAATTCACGCCCGGGCTGATACATCCCGACCTTATCGCCTTGTGGCAGATTGGCCTGGATATAGATGATGTCGTCCATCACATGGTGACGGGAATCTCTTTCTCCCCCCAGCACCATAGGTTGTTCCTTGAACCACTCAGGGTCAACTACCCGGTTTTGCACCAGGTAAGGTTGAATCAAGGCCAAATCCACCGCGGGAATGGCACCGCCTTTGGGCTGAGCTCTTCCTGCGGGGCTCTTGCGAACATGGGGTTTATTGACCAACCTGGGTTCACCGTCGATAAACACCAATGTCAATCGATCGCCGGGATAAATAAGGTGTGGATTGGCTATCTGGGGATTGGCGCCCCAAAGTTTCGGCCAGCGCCAGGGGTCTTTGAGAAACAGAGCCGATATATCCCAAAGGGTATCGCCTTTCTTGACCACGTAAGTATCAGGGTGACCGGGTTTTAATGTCAGGGTATCTGCAGCAGCGAAGGTGCAATTAAATGTCAGTAACGCGAGTAAAATTAACCGTTTCATGGGGGCTTCCATGTTGTCTGGCTCATTAGTGAGAGCTTTTGCTGTTATTGATAGCCGCTAAGGATTAAAATTAACGCAATAGCACAAGTCAGTATAACCAACTGGCACGGATTTGACAGACTTGTTAAGAGTTTATCTATGACCCTGTTAAAAGTATTACGATTCCCAGACGAGAGATTACGCACGATTGCCCAACCAGTGACAGAATTTGATTCTGACCTGCAGACGCAAATCGATAATATGTTCGAGACCATGTACGAAGAAAAGGGTATTGGTCTGGCCGCGACTCAAGTCGATTTTCATAAGCAACTGATAGTGATGGACTTGCAGGATGACGTTGAACGTCCAAAAGTCTTTATCAATCCCCAAATTATCAGTGCCAGCGGCGACTTCTGTAATGAAGAAGGTTGTCTGTCTGTACCCGGTATTTATGCCAAGGTGGACAGAGCCGAATTTATTACCGTGACGGCACTCGACCGCGATGGCAATGAATTTACTATTGAAGCAGACGGTTTATTTGCCATCTGTATTCAGCATGAGATGGATCATCTAAAGGGCAAGCTTTTCGTTGATTATCTGTCACCACTGAAACGTCAGCGGATCAGACAAAAGCTGGAAAAAGCAGCACGTCAGGAAGCTAAAGCCTGAATTAATCCCGAATCATTAGGATCTATTTTGAAACCACTGAAGATCATTTTTGCCGGAACTCCGGACTTTGCAGCGCGCCACCTGCAGGCGCTGCTGGACTCAGAGCATCAAGTCATCGCCGTCTATACCCGAGTGGACAAGCCCGCCGGACGAGGCCAAAAGCTAACACCCAGCCCGGTCAAGGCACTGGCGTTGGAACACGATATTCCCGTCTATCAACCCAAATCACTGCGCAATGAAGAAGCCCAGCAGGAGCTGGCAGATCTGGGAGCTGATATCATGGTGGTGGTCGCCTATGGCCTGATCCTGCCATTGGCAGTGTTGCAGGCTCCTCGCCTGGGATGCATCAATGTTCACGGCTCTATTCTGCCGCGCTGGCGCGGTGCGGCGCCTATCCAAAGGGCATTATGGGCCGGGGACAAAGAAACCGGGGTCACCATAATGCAGATGGATGTCGGTTTGGATACCGGCGACATGTTGCTCAAGACTTCGCTACCGATAGCCGATGACGACACTTCAGCAACCCTGTATGAAAAGCTGGCTCAGCAGGGACCGGTGGCACTGATCCAAGCTCTGCAAGGTCTGGCCGAAGGCAAACTCACCGCCGAGCCACAGGACGAATCACTGGCCAACTACGCCGAAAAACTCAGTAAAGAGGAAGCCCGCATCGACTGGCATAAAGCTGCCCGCAATCTGTGGCAGGAGATCCGCGCCTTTAACCCATGGCCGGTGAGCTACTTTGAATGCCAGGGACAAAATATCAAGGTCTGGCAGGCCGAAGTGGAAGAGTCAGCCGAGCAGTTTGCGCCGGGCACTGTGGTGCGCGCCGACAAGCGAGGATTAGCCATTGCCACTGCCGATGGCCTATTGGTGTTGAAAAAGGCACAACTGCCAGGGAAAAAACCGCTGGATATCGCCGATATTCTCAACGCCAGGGGCGAATGGTTCCAGCCCGGAAAAAATTTGGCTCAAGCATCATGAGGCAGAATCTCAGAGCTCTTGCCGCCAAGGCCATCTTTCAGGTGCTGGAGCGGGGCATGTCCCTCTCGGTTGCCTTGCCCGAACAACAGCAGCAACTTCACAGCGGCAAAGACAAGGCGCTTTTGGCCGAGCTTTGCTATGGCGTAATGCGCACCCTGCCACAACTGGACAAGAGAGTCAGCGACTGCCTCAGTAAACAATTCAAAGGGAAACAGCGTATCGTCCACCAGCTGCTTCTTGTGGGTTGTTACCAGCTGTATTTCACCCGGATACCGGCCCATGCAGCCATTTCGGAAACTGCCGAAGCCTGTCGTCAGCTGAAGTTTGAAAACCTGGTCAAGGTAGTCAACGGCGTTTTACGCAATATCCAGCGAGACAATAGCCCACTGGCCACAGATAACCCTGTGCTGGAACACAATACGCCCAACTGGATCCTCAAGGCGCTCACTGCCGCCTATCCGGAAAACTGGCAGCAGGTGGTGCAACAGAGTCACCAGCGACCGCCCCTGTGGCTGCGCAACAACCGTTTATCCCAAAGTCGTGAGCAATATCTGCAACTCTTGACTGACGCCGAAATTGTCGCCACTCCAGGTCAGGGGGAAGACAGTATATTGCTCGAGCAAGCCTGCGATGTCACCACTCTGCCCGGCTTTGGCGAGGGCTCAGTGTCTGTGCAGGATGGTGCTGCTCAATGGGCCGCCGCCCTGCTGGCACCTCTAGCGGGCGAAACCATTCTCGATGCCTGCGCCGCTCCGGGAGGCAAGAGTTGCCATCTGCTGGAGCTGTGTCCGGACATAGAGCTGGTGGCGGTCGACAACGACAACAAGCGGTTGCAGAGAGTTGCCGAGAACCTGCAAAGGTTGCAGCTAAATGCCAAGTTGGTGCACGGCGATGCCGCCGATATTGCTTCATGGTGGCAGGGTGGCAAGTTTGATCGCATATTACTGGATGCTCCCTGCTCGGCTACCGGCGTTATTCGGCGCCATCCGGATATCATGTGGCTGCGTAAGCCGCAGGATATTGAGGAGTTGGCTAAGGTGCAGCAACAGATATTGGATCACTGCTGGCAGTGGTTAAAGCCAGGCGGTGTGCTGTTATACGCCACCTGCTCTATCCTGCCCCAGGAAAACCGCGATCAAGTTGCCGCCTTTCTGGAACGTACGCCGGATGCACGGCTGGAGACTATCACTCAGGCAGACCAGCCAGATGCGATAGGCTGGCAAATCTTGCCCGGACAGGACAATATGGACGGGTTTTACTACGCGCGAATCGTTAAGTCGAAACTTCAGGGATAAGACGAGGCCATGAAAATAATCATCTTGGGCGCAGGTCAGGTCGGTGGCACCCTTGCAGAAAACCTGGTGGGTGAAAACAACGATATCACCATAGTCGACAGTGACAGAAACCGCCTTAGGGCTCTGCAAGACAAATATGACTTGCGGGTGGTTGTCGGTCACGGAGCTCACCCCGGCGTCTTGAAAGAAGCCGGCGCCGAAGATGCCGATATGCTGATCGCTGTAACCAACAGCGACGAATGCAACATGGCCGCCTGTCAAATTGCCTATACCCTGTTTGGCACACCAACCAAGATAGCCCGTATTCGCTCAGAGCAGTATTTGGGGATGCAGGATAAACTGTTTATCGATAGTGAAACCAAGAGTAATGAACCTCGTACCCGGGGTGGTTTCATCATAGATGAGCTGATAGCCCCTGAGCAGTTAGTAACCGCTTACATACAGCGTCTGGTAGATTATCCAGGGGCTTTACAAGTTTTAGAGTTCGCCGAAGGCAAACTGAGTCTGGTGGCGGTTCGCGCCTATTATGGTGGCCCCTTGGTGGGTAACGCGCTGGCAACGCTGCGCGAACACATGCCGAATATTGATACCCGGGTAGCGGCGATTTTCCGTCAGGGACGGCCGATTATGCCCAGGGGAACCACTATCATAGAAGCCGATGATGAAGTGTTCTTTGTCGCCGACAGTCGCCATGTGCGGGCAGTAATGAGTGAGATGCAGAAGCTGGATAACAGTTACCGCAATATCATGATCGCCGGTGGCGGTAACATAGGTTTGGGACTGGCCAAGAAGCTACAGCGTAATCACTCGGTCAAGTTGATAGAACATCGTCAGGACAGAGCCGAGGCGCTGTCGGAAAAGCTGGAAAATACTACGGTATTCTGCGGTGATGCTTCCGATCAGGAACTCCTGATGGAAGAGCACATAGATCAAACCGATGTGTTTATCGCCGTCACCAACGACGACGAGGCCAATATCATGTCGGCACTGTTGGCCAAACGTATGGGTGCCAAGAAAGTGATGGTGCTTATTCAGCGTGAAGCCTATGTCGATATTGTTCAGGAAGCCAATATCGATATCGCCATTTCGCCGCAACAAGCCACCATCTCGGCCTTGTTGACCCATATCCGCCAGGGGGATATCTGCAACGTATACTCACTGCGTCGCGGTGCTGCCGAGGCGATTGAGGCCATAGCCCATGGAGATTCCAGCACCAGCAAAGTCGTCGGCAAACAGATAGGCGAGATCAAGCTGCCGCCGGGCACCACCATAGGTGCCATAGTCCGCGATGATGAAGTCTTGATGGCCCACGATAAGACAGTTATTGAACAGGGAGACCATGTCATTCTCTTTCTGGTGAACAAGAAGTTTATCGGTGAAGTGGAAAAACTGTTCCAGCCGAGCGCGTTTTTCTTCTAAGGCTCTGGCCATGCTGAATTTTCGCCCACTGCTATTCATCCTAGGCCTGTTTTTATCCATGCTGACGGCCTTTATGTTTATTCCACTCTTCTTCGCCCTGTTTTACGGCGAAGAAACAGTGGCGGCCTTCATGGCATCGGCACTGGTCACTGGCACAATCTCCAGCCTTTGTATGCATAGGGGGCAAGGACAAAAACTCAATCTGAATATCCGCGATATGTTCCTGCTGACCAGCCTCACCTGGTTTATTGTCAGCTTATTCGCCGCCATGCCTTTTACCTTGTATCACGGTATTGGCTATACCGATGCCTTCTTTGAAACCATGTCGGGGATCACCACCACAGGATCCACAGTATTATCCGGCCTGGACAGCATGGATCACAGCATTCTCGTCTGGCGTTCGCTGTTGCAGTGGCTCGGTGGCATAGGCTTTATTGTGATGGCGGTAGCCATTCTGCCGTTTCTCAACGTAGGGGGGATGCGGCTGTTCAGAACCGAATCCTCAGATTGGTCCGAGAAAGCCATCCCTCGCACCCAGAGCTTGGCTAAATACCTGTTTCTGGTGTATCTGGGACTGACGGTATGCTGCGGTTTGGCTTATCACCTGGCGGGGATGAACTGGTTTCAGGCGCTCAACCATGCCATGACCACGCTCTCCACTGGGGGCTACTCGACTTCGGATAGTTCCATGGCGGCCTTTCCCAAGGCGGCGCACTGGGTCGGGGTGGTATTTATGGCTGCCGGTGGTCTGCCGCTACTGATGTTTGTTCAGAGTCTACAACAACGTAGTATCAAGGTGTGGAATGATGCCCAAGTAAAAGGCTTTATTCTTTTTCTGCTGCTAGTGTCTTTCTCTCTGGCCTATTGGCTCTACAGTTCGCGGGAAATAGCCTTTATTGATGCCCTGCGGCTCTCGAGCTTTAACGTGGTTTCCGTGGTCACCACCACAGGCTATGGTCTGACCGACTATGGCAGTTGGGGAGCGCTGGCAAATATCGCCTTTCTATTCCTGATGTTTGTCGGCAGCTGCTCAGGTTCAACCTCCGGCGGCATAAAAATATTCCGCTTCCAGATCGCCGGCGCCATCATGCGTGAACAATTGAAGCAGCAGTTTCATCCCAACGGTATTTTCCGCGAGCGCTACAACAACCGACCTATCAACGAAGAGATTGTGCGTTCCCTGGTGACCTTCGCGCTGCTGTTTATGCTGGTTATCGTGATGCTGACGCTGGTATTGGTACTTTGTGGTCTGGATCCTATCACCAGCCTGTCTGGTGCAGTCACGGCTGTGACCAATGTCGGCCCAGGACTTGGTCCGGTTATTGGCCCTGCAGGCAACTTTTCCAGCCTGCCGGACTTGGCCAAATGGGCGCTGTCGATAGGCATGTTATTGGGCCGCTTGGAGATCCTGACCGTCGCCGTATTGTTCCACCCCAGTTTCTGGAAATACTGACAACCCCATTATAGATGAATATTATTCAACTGTAGATAATCGGCTTGCAAGACATACATACGTTTGACATCCGAATATTGGCCGTTGATAAAGATCTCCTGTACCAAATGGCCTTCCTCTTTAAAGCCGCACTTTTGATAGAGCTGTAACGCCTTGTCATTCTCCAGTGCCACATGCAGATAAACCTTGTAAAGGTTTAGTATGGTAAAGGCGTAATTGAGCGCCTTGTTGACCATAGCTCTGGCATAGCCTCGCCCCTGAAACTCCGGCGCTATGATTATCTGAAACTCGGCGTTACGATGAATGTCATTGATCTCCACCAACTCAACCAGGCCTATAGTCTGTTGCTGAGCATTTTCTGCGATAAAGCGCCGCTCTGTCTTGTCATGGATATGCTTGTTGTAGAGCTCTTCAAGCTCATCAAACGATTCATAAGGCTCTTCAAACCAATAAGCCATTATGATGCGATTGTTATTTAGTTGATGAATAAATCTCAGGTCTGTTCTTTCCAACGCACGCAGGCGAATCTCACCGTCTTTCATGACACCCCCTAAAAGTCGTACCAATAAAGCCGCCCATATTAAGCGGGCAACAGGCACACAGTGCTGACCTTGCAGCCACCTTTTTCACACATACAAAAAAGCGCAGTACCATGACTGCGCTTGGAAAACATCGGCTCTATCAGGATGCCAAATCACTCAAATACTCGGCATAGCGCTTTACATCTTCCCAGTCCGTGTAGTCGATAACCGTCTTGGGATCGGTTGGGCCGCCGGTCATCTTCATGATCAACCGGATCATAAAGCTATCCAGCCAGCCCCAAGAGGGGTAATCCACCTTACCGGCGATAATCTTCACATCCTTGGGTTTCCAATCCGACAGGGCAATGAACTTCTGCAGATACTTGTTGTTTTCCGGGATCCGTTTCTCCGGCTTGCGGGCCACCACATTAACAGAGAAGAAGCTGAGCCCTTTCTCTGTCAACACCTGTTGGTGTTTGCTGCAAAAAGCGAACACACTCTTGTCGTAGGTGCCATAAAGCACACAGGCACCGAGTACCACGGCATCATATTTTTGCCAGTCGATGTTTTCCACCTCGGCTGCAGCCAAATCCATGCTGTCACACTCATGACCCAACTGCTGTAGTCTTTCAGCTATACAGCGACTGATCTTGGCAGTGTGGCCACCACGGGAGAAGTAGAGCACAAGAATGGATTTCATAAGTTCGCCTATTGAGTGTCTGTAACTTAAATTGTGTAGCTTGTCGCCCGGATTGAACAAGTTGAGAGATCACATAATCGGCTTCAACTCTTGAGAATATTGCCGCAAATTGCGCTGAATCGGTAGTTTTCAGGCTAGAATTGCGATCCAGATAAAAGACTGATGATTGTGCTCATCTCCCCATTCAATTAGAATAACCTAATCAAAAGGCGAAGAGGTTCCAAGCTGATGCAAAAAGATATTGATATCGCAGCCATGCTTTCCAATGCGGAAAATGCTGCCAAATGGCTCAAAGCCATCGCCAACCCTTACCGCCTGATGATCCTCTGCCTACTACTGGATCAAGAGCTGAGCGTCACTCAGTTGAATGAAACCGTGCCCCTGAGCCAATCTGCTCTGTCACAACATCTGGCAGTACTGCGCGCCGAAGATCTGGTGGCAACCCGCAAGAGTTCGCAGGTTGTTTACTACTCGCTCAAGAACCAGCAGGTCACAGAGGTCATCTCTATCCTGCACCGCAAGTATTGCGCTTAGGTCTTAAAGCTCGGCAAACTCGGCGGCAAAGGCCTTCACCCGCTGCCAATCGGTGAATTCATAAGTACCGCTGATATCAGTTGGCCCCTTGGTTATCCACATGATCAGCCGAATCATGCTACGGTCAAATAAGCCGTAGTTAGGATAGGCTATCTTGCCGGCAAACACGCCTTGCAATTGCGGCTGCCACAGGGACAACTGCAAAAACTTCTGCATATAAGGGTTGGTTTCCGGGGTATTCTTTTCCGGCTTACGGGCCACGACATTCACGGTAAAGAAGGCGTTCTTCTTGGCGTTCAGCAGCGCATGGTGGTTATTGACGAAACGATACAGCTCCGGCCTATGCTTACCATAACGTATGCTGGCACCCACCAAGATTTTATCGAAAGTCTGCAGAGGCTCAGCTTCCGCCTCAGCCAGCGATACCATAGAGACTGTCTCACCCGCTTTGCTCAATTCATCAGCCATTGTCTGGCATATCGCCTTGGTCTGGCCATCAACGGTCGAATAAATAATCAGAGTTTTGCTCATCAGTTCTTCCAGAAAGTCGGGGTAAACAACACCAATAAGGTAAAGATTTCCAAGCGCCCAAACAACATGGCAACCACAAGCACATACTTGGCGCCATCTTCTATGCTGGCGTAGTTGCTGGCAACTTCGCCAAGGCCTGGCCCCAGGTTGTTGAGGCAAGCTGCGGTGGCGCTGAAGGCCGTTATCGCATCCATTCCCATGGCCATCAGGATCAGCATACAAATGACAAACACTAAGGCATAGGCGGAAAAGAAGCCCCAAACAGCATCTATTACTCTATCCGGCAACGCCTTGGAACCGATACGAATCGAGAACATAGCCCTGGGGTGAATTAGACGCTTAAGCTCGCGCGACCCCTGCAACAGCAGTAACACCACGCGGATAACCTTGATCCCGCCAGCAGTAGAACCGCCACTGCCGCCGATAAAGCTGGAAAACATCAATAGGATGGGCAGAAACAGCGGCCAAACATGGAAGCTCTCGGTACCAAAACCGGCTGTGGTGGAAATAGAGACTGCCTGAAACAGCGCATGATCCAGAGTTTGCTCCGGTGTGTCATAGATGCCTGAGTGATACAAGGTGGCGAAACAGATGGCGGTCAGCAGTAACTGAATAGCGATAAGCGCCTTGAATTCGGCATCACGAAAATAAACCCTGAAGTTGATCCCCCGGCGGGAAAACGCCGCAAAGTGCAGGCTGAAGTTCACTGCCGCAATCAGTAGAAATACCACGCAAATCAAATTGATGGTTGGGCTTTGAAAGTAGCCCATGCTGGCGTCATGGGTGGAGAAACCGCCAATAGCGATAGTAGAAAATGAATGACTGATGGCATCGAAGGCACTCATACCAGCGAGCCAGTAGGCGCCGGCACAGGCCAGGGTCAACATCAGGTAGATATACCAGAGCGTCTTGGCAGTTTCGGCAATCCTTGGGGTCATCTTGGAGTCTTTGACGGGCCCTGGGATCTCGGCTCGGTAAAGCTGCATCCCCCCAATACCCAAAACCGGCAGAATAGCTACCGCCAGTACAATGATCCCCATGCCACCTAACCATTGCAGCAAGTGACGATAAAAGAGTATCGCCTTTGGCAGGTTATCCAAGCCGACTATCACAGTGGCCCCCGTGGTTGTCAGCGCCGAAAAAGATTCAAAAATACTGTCGGCCAGTGACAAGTCCGGCTGTTTCGATAGCAAAAAGGGCAAGGTACCTATGGCACCAAGTACGGTCCAGAACAGCACCACTATCAAAAAACCCTCTCGGGTCTTGAGTTCTGCCTTATGGTGGCGATTGGGATACCAGAGCCAGAAACCGATAAATAGACTGATAAAGAAGGCTTTAATAAACGCCGTACCACCGCCGTCTTCATAGATAAGGGCCACCAATGCCGGGGGCAGCATAGTGATGGAGAAAAGCCCTATCAGTAACCCGGTAATACGGGTAATTGTTCGGTAATGCATGCCGTTTTTCAATCAGTCCATTGGCCAATAAAACCCAGCATTGTCGCACAAGTTATCAGAGTGTTCACTGTGAAAAATCTATCTTTAATTGTCCTTGGCTCATGGGAGCCAACTCGTTATTGATACTCTCGGTAACAGATAAGGGCACAGCCAGAGTCAGGCGAATATGGTCGGAAAACTCCCGCTCCTCTATCAACACGTCAAGCCTTTGCAGCAGATGTTCGATATCGGCCAATTGGTCGTAACGGCAAACCAAACGGCCTTTTTCCCTGAGCATTTTTGTCTTGGTCGCCAGCCGTGGCAGCATCTGCTTGAGCCCACTACTGTAGGCACGAACTAGCCCACCCACACCCAACTTGGTGCCGCCATAGTAACGCACGACAACCGCACCAATCTCACCTATGCCAGCCCCATGCAATACCGCCAACATGGGGCGACCGGCACTACCGCCAGGCTCGCCATCATCACTCGACCCCATGGCCGACTGCCCCATGGGTGCACCACAAATAAATGCCTGGCAATAATGACTAGCCCCCGGATAACGCAGCTTTATCTGTTGTAGTTGCTGTTTAAACTCTTCCGGCGAATGACAGGGAAATACCAGAGAGATAAAGCGGCTGTGCTTTATCTCTTCTTCATATTCCAGCTCTTCTGCCGCAATGGGATAACTTTCAATCAATGAGACCTGACTCTCGAGTCATATTTTCGTTGCCATGGGCGTGGATTATGACATTGTCTTCGATACGGATCCCACCAAACGGACGTAAACTGGCGACGAGGTCCCAATCCACCAACTTCTTACGGCCATCTAGCTTAAGAGGCACCAACAGGCTATCGATGAAATAGAGTCCTGGTTCTATGGTTACTACATGCCCGGGCGCCATAGTCCTGGTGCAGCGCAGAAACGGGTGATCTTCAGGAGGGGCCACATGAGTGCCGCGCTCGTCATTGAAGAAACCACCGACATCATGCACCTGCAATCCCAACATATGCCCCAGCCCATGAGGGAAGAACGCCCGGGTAATGCCCTGCTCCAACAGCGTCTCTTGTGAGCCATTGGCCAGACCGACTTCAAGTAACAGAGTCGCCAGCTGTTGATGAGCCTGCAGATGCAGTTCGGTATAACGTTTGCCGGGTCGCAAGTGCTCAATCAGTTGAAGCTGCAGTTGATTCATCGCCAGGATAAGATTGTGGAACCTATTTTTTTCAAAAGCATAGGTACGGCTGATATCGGCGGCATAGCCGTGGAAAGAAGCACCGGCATCGATCAGAAAAGACAACCTCTGCTGTGGGCTTTCATGCTCCAACGCAGTGTAATGCAAAATAGCCGCATTTTGGTTGAGGGCAATGATGTTGCCATAAGGAACCTGATTCTCCCCTTGTGCTATGGCATTCAGATATTGCTGTTGGATTTCAAACTCACTGGCACCATTGTAGAAGGCGTTCTTGGCCGCGCGATGGCCCTCGACCGCAATATGGTTGGCCTGACGCATACATTCCAACTCGTAATCTGTCTTACAGGCACGATAAAAATGCATGTAACTCATTACGGCTTCTGGATTACAGTTGTTAAATCCGAGCACAGAAGCCACTTCCAGGTGTTCACCAATATAGGCCCAGCAACCCTCTGCCACAGGCAGGAGGTCCGCCACCTTATCGGCCTTGGTCAAAATACGGATATCAAAGCTGTCACACCAGAAGCTTTGCGGCAGATCTGTCACCTTATGCCAGAAGTCTTCGGGACGGTAGAAGATTAGTATTGGCTTATCGCGACCATTGACCAGCAGCCAACAGTGAGGCGTTTCCAGTAAAGGCACCCAGGCCTTGAAATGGGGATTCACCTTAAAGGGGTAATCGATATCGTCCAGAAACTGCCTGTGGGGTTGACCCGAATGAATTGCCAACCCAGACAGTCCCTCACGGGCACAAATCTCGGCAACTCTTTGATTAAGAATATTTATATGTGATTGATAATGCTGAGCCAGTTGCATAATAAGCCGTTCCTGTTATCTGAAATCAAGGTTCCCCTTGCCATTGGACGCTGTTCACAGTTACAACAAAAGCCAATGTGCAGTGTATCACAAAGCTGAAATTTGCAGCTAACCGGCAAGCAATTAAACGATCGTTTAAATTGGGTGTTGTATTTTTCCTTTTTTCGAAGCACACTGAGCAACAACTGGTCAAATGATGGCCTGAGCTGCCCTACTCCTAAGCAATAAGGATGCAAGCAATGATCTACCAAAATTCGATGATTCAAGTTGAGTTACTCGAGAATAATATCGCCCGCCTTTGCTTCAATGCCGAAGGATCGGTAAACAAATTCGACCGCGCCACCCTGACCTCTCTGGATGAGGCTCTGGACGCCATCAAAGCAGAATCCAGCGTGAAAGCACTGCTGCTGACATCGGCTAAAGCTGCCTTTATAGTCGGCGCCGACATTACTGAGTTCCTCGGGTTGTTCGCTCAGGAAGATGAAGTACTCTTGTCATGGTTGCAGCAAGCCAATGCGGTATTCAACAAGCTGGAAGACATGCCTTTCCCAACCGCTTCTGCCATCAATGGTTTTGCCTTGGGCGGTGGTTGCGAAACCATTTTGGCCACAGACTTCCGCATTGCCGACACCAGTGCCCGAATCGGCCTGCCGGAAACCAAGCTGGGGATCATCCCGGGATTCGGTGGCACAGTGCGTCTGCCCAGAGTGATAGGTGCAGACAATGCACTGGAGTGGATCACCACAGGCAAAGACCAACGCCCGGAAGCCGCTCTCAAAGTTGGCGCAGTAGATGCCGTCGTGGCTCCAGAGCAGCTCCAGGCCGCAGCACTACAGATGCTACAGGACGCGCTGGCTGGCAAACTTGACTGGCAGAGCCGCCGTCAACGTAAACAGTCGCCACTGACACTGCCAAAGCTAGAAGCCATGATGTCGTTCACCACAGCCAAGGGCATGGTTTTTTCCGTTGCCGGCAAGCACTATCCGGCGCCAATGGCGGCGGTTAACGTTGTGGAAAAGGCAGCCGGTCTGGGGCGCGAAGAAGCCTTATTGGTAGAACATCAAGCCTTTATTCAACTGGCCAAGACTGATGTGGCCAAGGCGCTGATCGGCATCTTCCTCAATGACCAACTGGTCAAAGGCAAAGCCAAGAAGGCCGCCAAACAAGCGAAAAACATAGAGCAAGCCGCTGTATTGGGCGCAGGCATTATGGGCGGCGGTATCGCCTACCAAAGTGCCAGCAAAGGTACACCGATTGTGATGAAAGACATAGCGCAGAAGGCGCTGGATCTCGGCCTTAACGAGGCGGCCAAGCTACTGACGGCCCAGGTAGAGCGTGGTCGCTCCACCCCGGCCAAGATGGCCAAAGTGCTCAATAACATCACCCCATCGCTCGATTACAGCGCTGTCAAAGACGCCAATATAGTAGTAGAAGCGGTGGTAGAACATCCCAAGGTTAAGGCGACTGTGCTGGCCGAAGTCGAGCAGCAGCTAGCTGCCGATGCCATCATAGCGTCCAACACCTCAACCATCTCGATTAACCTGCTTGCCAAGAGTCTGAAAGACCCTTCCCGCTTCTGCGGCATGCACTTCTTTAACCCAGTGCACAAGATGCCTCTGGTGGAAGTGATCCGTGGCGAACACAGCTCGGAAGAAACCATCTCCTCTGTAGTGGCCTATGCCAGCAAGATGGGTAAGACGCCGATTGTGGTCAACGACTGCCCCGGCTTCTTTGTTAACCGGGTACTCTTCCCCTATTTCGCCGGCTTTAACGGCCTGCTGGCCGATGGTGCAGACTTTATCGCCGTCGACAAGGTGATGGAGAAACAGTTTGGTTGGCCTATGGGCCCGGCTTATCTGCTGGATGTAGTCGGTTTGGATACCGGCCATCACGCCCAGGCCGTCATGGCCGAAGGCTTCCCGGACCGTATGGGCAAAACAGGCAAAGACGCCATAGATATCATGTTTGGTCATGAGCGCCTGGGGCAGAAGAACGGTAGAGGTTTCTACCAGTATTCTGTGGATAAGCGTGGTAAGCCGAAGAAAGACAAGGATCCTGTCAGCTACGAATTACTGCAGGCCGAATACGGTGAACTCAAAGAGTTCAGCAGCGATGAAATCATCACCCGCACCATGATCCCCATGATTATTGAAACCGTACGCTGCCTGGAAGAAGGCATAGTCGCCACCCCGGCCGAAGCCGACATGGGTCTGGTATATGGTCTTGGCTTCCCACCATTCAGAGGCGGTGTGTTCCGCTATCTGGATACCATGGGCGTTGCCAACTTTGTCGCCCTGGCTGACAAATACGCCCACCTGGGGGGACTCTACCAAGTGACCGATGGCATGCGTGAACTGGCAGCCAACAACGGTTCTTACTATCAGGCCTAATTTGCGGAAAGGATTTTAACCATGAAACAAGCAGTTATCGTAGATTGCATTCGTACACCCATGGGCCGTTCCAAGGCCGGTGTATTTAGAAATGTTCGTGCAGAGACACTCTCTGCCGAGTTGATGAAGGCCCTGCTGGTACGTAATCCCCAGTTGGATCCCGGCACCATAGAAGACGTTATCTGGGGCTGTGTGCAGCAGACTCTGGAGCAAGGTTTCAATATCGCCCGTAATGCCTCTCTGCTCGCGGGTATCCCCAAGCAGGTTGGCGCAGTTACCGTAAACCGTCTCTGTGGCTCCTCCATGGAAGCCATTCACCAAGCAGCCAGGGCCATCATGACAGGCATGGGTGACACCTTCATCATTGGTGGTGTTGAACATATGGGTCATGTTCCCATGAGTCATGGGGTCGACTTCCACCCTGGCCTGGCAACCCGGGTTGCCAAAGCAGCCGGTATGATGGGACTAACGGCGGAAATGCTCGGTCGCATGCACGGTATCAGCCGTGAAATGCAGGATGAGTTTGCCGTTCGCTCGCACAAACGTGCGCATGCAGCCACAGTTGAAGGCCGTTTTGCCAGAGAGATCCAGGCTATCGAAGGCCATGATGCCAATGGTGCCTTGATCAAAATAGATTATGACGAAGTGATCCGCCCTGAAACCAGTATAGAATCACTGGCGGGCCTGCGTCCCGTGTTTGACCCGGCTAACGGCACTGTTACCGCTGGTACCTCTTCGGCCCTGTCCGATGGCGCATCTGCCATGCTGGTGATGGAAGAAGAGAAAGCCAAGGCGCTGGGACTGCCTATCCGAGCTCGTATCAAGTCGATGGCGGTTGCCGGTTGTGACCCATCAATCATGGGCTATGGCCCGGTTCCAGCCACACAAAAGGCACTGACTCGCGCAGGCCTCAGCATAGCGGATATCGATCTGGTTGAGCTGAACGAAGCCTTTGCCGCGCAGTCTCTGCCTTGCGTGAAAGACCTAGGTCTTATGGAGTTGGTCGATGAGAAGGTTAACCTCAACGGTGGAGCCATCGCTTTGGGTCACCCTCTGGGTTGCTCGGGAGCCCGAATCTCTACCACTTTAATCAATCTGATGGAGAGTAAAGACGCGACTTTGGGTCTGGCAACCATGTGTATTGGTCTCGGCCAAGGTATTGCCACTGTATTTGAGCGTGTCTGAGTAAATATCGCCAACACAGAGGGGCATAGAAAAGCTGCCCTTCTCAATGAAAAACCGCTTATTTCTTAAGCGGTTTTTTTATGTAAAAGCTGTTTATCCCCATTACAGAGATACCCCTTTAACTAACCTGATGTCCACAAATACGAGGTTAGCTCTCTGACGATAAAGCGCTTTGATTGAATGAGAAGTAGAACCCCGAGCTGAATAACGAGTAAGACATTGTTCCACGTGGAACAATGCGGTAGAGCACAAAAAATAGCTGCCAACTTGGTTTGACCGCTGCCTTGGAGTAATATTAGCCACTTCTGTTGTTCTCGTTGTAAGAGGTTATATGAGTCAGGTTTTTGCCAGTGCCCAACATCAACTGGATGCTTTAGGTTTGAGGTGTCCGGAGCCTGTCATGATGGTTCGCAAGAAAGTCCGTTATATGGCCGAGGGAGAAACTCTGCTCATTATCGCCGATGATCCGGCTACCACCAGAGATATTCCCAGCTTTTGCCAGTTTATGGACCACACCTTGGTGGCCAGCCAAACGGATAACCTACCTTATCAATATTTGATTAAGAAAGGTCTCTAACCCACTTACCAGGAAGGAACCTAATGATTACCCTGCTCGCTATCGCCCATAAAAAGCAAAGAAACGCCCCAATGAATTTATTACCTTATGCCGAAGTCAGTTTGGCTCAAGGTGTAGAGGGCGACATTTTCGGTAAACCGGGAAAGCGTCAGGTGACACTGTTGTCCCAACAGCAGTGGCAACAAGCCTGTGCTCAATTGCAGACAGAGATTCCCTGGACGAGCCGCAGAGCCAACTTGCTGCTGGATGGTCTGGAGTTTGCACCTGAGTTGGTGGGGAAATACCTGAAGATTGGTGAGCATCTGGTGCTTGAACTTACCGGAGAAACAGACCCTTGCGGCAAAATGGAGCGAGCACACCCAGGGTTGGAAGCAGCATTAATGCCTGCTTGGCGTGGTGGCTGTACCGCCAAAGTGATCAATCCGGGAAAAATCAGACCTCAGGACCCGGTCCAGATACTCGATAGTTGGCCAAATCGCAACTTAGACTTATAAAAAACAGAAAACCAATTGATACAGTATTGAGGTTTTACTGTTAATAAATTTGTGAGATAACAGACAGTCGGTAACCGATAACGAAAATAAGGCCGCTGTCATGTTGAGACCTAAACTAACCCCTCTGTACACAGCTGTTTCATTGCTCTTTTCAGCTTCGGCATTCAGTGACGATCAAGCCCCCAAGTGGGACGTCAATGCCCCGCTGAATGCTCCTCTTGAACAAGCCAAAATTCAGGTATCTGAAGGTACCTGGATGAATCTGAGCCTGAGCCCGGATGGCAAATATCTGGTTTTTGATCTGCTGGGTGACATCTACAGAATTCCCGCTCAGGGCGGCGAAGCCAAACCTTTGGCACAAGGCATAGCCTGGCAGATGCAACCCGTCTACAGCCCTGATGGCAAATACATTGCCTTTACGTCGGATCAAGATGGCGGCGACAACATCTGGGTAATGAATGCTGACGGCAGTAATCCGCGTCCGGTAACCAATGAAACATTCCGCCTGCTCAACAGCCCGGCCTGGAGCCCAGACTCCCAATATCTGGTGGCGCGAAAGCACTTCACAGCCAGCCGCAGTCTAGGTGCCGGTGAAGTCTGGCTTTATCATATTGCCGGTGGCGAAGGAGTTAAACTCACCGAGCGGCCAAATGATCAGAAAGACCTGGGTGAACCCGCCTATTCCCCTGACGGCCGATATATCTATTTCAGCCAAGATGCCACCCCGGGTAAAACCTTCCACTACTCCAAAGACTCGGTCAAAGGCATATACAAGATAAAACGCTACGATACCCAAACCGGGAATATCGAAGTGCTTGTCGAGGGCACTGGTGGCGCCATCAGGCCGACCCCGAGCCCGGATGGTAAACAGTTGGCCTACATCAAACGCGACGGTTTTCAGTCAACCTTATACTTGTTGGATCTGGCTTCCGGTAAAGAGCAAAAGCTCTATGGCGACCTTGACAGAGACATGCAGGAAACCTGGGCGATACACGGTGTTTATCCCACTATGGCCTGGAGCCCAGATAGTGCAGAGATCTATTTCTGGGCAAAAGGCAAAATCCACAAGCTCGAACTGACTTCCAAGCAAGCGGCAGAGATCCCATTCAATGTCACCACAGAGCTTGCTGTGCAACCGGCGGTGCGCTTTAAGCAGGATATAGATCAGCAGCAACTGGATGTCAAAATGCTGCGCATGGCTCAGGTGTCGCCAGATGGAACCAAAGTCATCTACGAAGCTCTGGGAAAAATCTGGGTAAAGCAACTGCCGAACGGCAAACCGAAACGCCTGACCCGTTTGGATGAACAGTTGGAAGAGTTATTCCCTCAATGGTCCCGTGACGGTAAGCGAGTGGTGTTTACCACATGGAATGATCAGCAACAAGGCAGCGTTAGAACCATCAGTGCCCGAGGAGGAAAAACCACAACACTTACCCAAAAGCCGGGGAAATATATCGAGCCCACCTTCTCTCCCGATGGCAAACAAGTTGTGTTTCGTAAAATTGCCGGTGGCTATATTACCCCCAAAACTTGGAGTCAGGATCCCGGGCTCTACCTGGTTGACAGCAATGGTAAAGGACTAAAGAAACTCTCAGCTCAGGGCTTCCAACCACAGTTTGGTGCCGACAACGACAGAGTCTACTTTATGGAGAATGGTGAAACGCCGCAGCTAGCCTCTATATCGCTTAGTGGTTTCGATAAGCGGGTACACTACACCAGCAAACACGCCACAGAATTCAGGGTATCTCCAGATGGTAAGCAACTCGCATTTGCCGAACGTTTCCGTGTTTGGGTCACCCCCTTCGCCAAGCATGGTGAAACCGTTGATATTGGGCCTAAGGCGACTAATTTGCCGGTAACACAGCTCAGTACCCGCGCCGGTGAGAGTATCAGTTGGGGCGCCAACAGCGATCAACTCTATTGGACCCTTGGCCCAGAACTCTATCAAGTGAGCCTGGATAACGACTATCGAGAGAAGAATGCTAAGGACAAGGTCCAAGTTACTGAGATTGGTTTTCAGACAGAGATAGATGTTCCACGTGGAACAATCGCTTTCGTCGGCGGTAAGATCATCACAATGGAGAATGATAGGGTAATAGATAAGGGAGTGGTGTTGGTGAAAGATAACCATATCCTAGCCGTGGGTGAAGCCGACATGGAAATTCCGGATGATGCCATGCTAGTGGATATTTCAGGTAAGACACTGATGCCAGGTCTGTTTGACGCCCATGCCCATGGCGCTCAAGGTGAAAGCGAAATCATCCCCCAGCAGAACTGGCAGCTATATGCCGGCTTGGCCTTGGGGGTTACCAGCATCCATGACCCCTCCAATGACACTACCGAAATTTTTGCTGCCAGCGAGCAACAAAAAGCCGGAAAGATTGTTGGCCCGCGAATCTTCTCAACCGGCACCATACTCTATGGTGCCAACTTACCTGGCTACACCAGCCACATAGACTCATTGGATGATGCCAAATTCCACCTCGAACGACTTAAAAAAGTCGGTGCTTTCAGCGTCAAGAGCTATAACCAACCCAGACGCAATCAGCGTCAACAAGTCATAGCCGCCGCCAGAGAACTGGAGATGATGGTGGTTCCTGAGGGAGGAAGCCTGCTGCAGCATAATCTCACCATGATTGCCGATGGCCACACCACAGTGGAACACTCCCTGCCGGCTGCAGCAATCTACAACGATATTAAGCAGTTCTGGAGCCAAACCCAAGTGGGTTACACCCCCACGCTGGTGGTGGCCTATGGCGGCATTTCGGGTGAAAACTATTGGTACGACAAGACTGATGTCTGGGCTCATCCACGATTGTCAAAATATGTTCCAGCCGATCTGTTGCGGGCTCGCTCCATGAGAAGGCCTACCGCACCGGATGAACATTACAACCACTTCAATGTGGCCAGAGTCGCCAATGAGGTGAATCAATTGGGGATTCATCCCAACATTGGTGCCCATGGTCAGCGCGAAGGCTTGGCTGCTCATTGGGAAATGTGGATGTTTGCCCAGGGCGGTATGAGCAATATGGAAGTGCTGAAGACAGCAACGCTTTATCCCGCCAAGACCTTCGCTATGGACCATCAGCTTGGTTCGATAACGCCGGGCAAATTAGCCGACCTTATTGTTATCGACGGTAACCCACTGGAGGATATTAGGGTCACAGACAGGGTCACTCATACTATGGTCAATGGTAAACTCTATGATGCCGAAACCATGAATCAACTCAATGGTGATAGGAAGCAGCGCCAGCCCTTCTTCTTTGAAGATATTTAAAAAAGATTAAGCCCGACGTAAAACGGAAGGATGTTCCACGTGGAACATCCTTTTATTTTATAAGCAGTAGCAATACCAAAGATAACAATAAGTAGCTAACAAGCGCCGGCAACAGGAAGCGGATGAGTGTAGGCATGATGGCTTGTTTGCCAAAGCTGAGTCGCAGTAAAGTATCACCCACCCGAACGGCCCACAAGTTCACCAGCGCCAGAGTTGGCAATGTAAATAGCGCTCCAATAAACACACTAACACCATCACTAAGCGTCAATAAACGACCCAAAGCAAATGCGATAAACATCCAGAATAGCATGCACAATGGCAGATAGATTATCGTCGCAAAGGGCCCAGGCCCCGGACCAGAACTAAACAGTAGCAGCAAAAAACGGCGACGCCGGGAAAACTTAATCATGGGGATAACAACAGCAATCCAACAGATGATCGTTGACCATGCCTACAGCCTGCATAAAGGCATAGCAAATCGTCGGGCCACAGAAGTTAAACCCCAGTTTTTTCAGCGCCTTGGACATAGCCTCTGACTCGGTTGTCTTAGCCGGAACCTGAGTCAGGGTTTCAAAGCGATTCACTTTGGGTACCCCGCCGACAAAACCCCAAAGAAATTCTGAAAAATCATTGCCTTGTTCCACAAATGCCAGATATGCCTTGGCGTTTCGAACTATGGAATTCACCTTGGCTCGATTGCGTACTATCCCTGGGTCTTGTAGCAATTCCTCTATCTTGGCTTGGTCGAACCCGGCAATAACTTGGGGATCAAACCCGGCAAAGGCGCGTTCATAGTTGGCCTGCTTTTTGAGAATGGTCAGCCAAGATAAACCAGCCTGCTGACCATCGAGACAGAGCTTGGCAAACAGTTCCTTGGCATCATAAACCGGCCTTCCCCATACCTTGTCGTGATATTCCTGATAGAGAGGATCATCGGTCACCCAGCCACAACGAACTATATCCATTACTCAAAATCCCTTAAATCGTTAAATCCGATAAAAAATAACCTACATAAGCCTATATCGACAAGGTATAATCGAAACCATTTTCTATTAATAGCTGACAGCAGTAGATATGACGACGAAACACGACGTGAAGACATTCCAGGGTTTTATCTTAACCCTGCAAGAATACTGGGCGCAGCAAGGTTGCGCCATAGTTCAACCCCTGGACATGGAGGTCGGTGCCGGCACCTTCCATCCACAAACCTTTTTGCGTTCATTGGGCCCTGAGCCGATGAGCAGCGCGTATGTCCAACCATCGCGCCGCCCTACCGACGGCCGCTATGGCGAAAACCCCAACCGTCTTCAGCACTACTATCAGTTTCAGGTCGTATTGAAACCTTCACCGGATAATATTCAGGAGCTGTACCTGGGCTCACTGCAGGCCCTGGGTGTAGACCCCAGTATCCATGATATCCGTTTCGTTGAAGACAACTGGGAATCACCTACCCTGGGTGCCTGGGGCCTGGGCTGGGAAGTTTGGCTCAACGGTATGGAAGTCAGCCAGTTCACCTATTTCCAACAGGTTGGTGGCCTAGAGTGTAGCCCGGTAACCGGCGAAATCACCTATGGTCTAGAACGTCTTGCCATGTATATTCAGGGCGTAGACAGCGTCTATGATCTGGTTTGGACAGACGGCCCAATGGGAAGGATCACCTATGGTGACGTGTTCCACCAAAACGAAGTGGAGCAGTCGACCTACAACTTTGAACATGCCGATGTCGACTTCCTTTTCGGTCTGTTCGATCAGTGCGAAAAAACCTGTCAGCACCTGCTTTCACTGGAAAAACCTCTGCCTCTGCCCGCTTATGAGCAAGTGATGAAGGCCTCACACGCCTTCAACCTGCTCGATGCCCGTCACGCCATCTCTGTTACCGAGCGTCAGCGCTACATCCTGCGGGTGCGCACCATGGCCAAGGCGGTAGCCGAAGCTTATTACCAGGCGCGTGAAGCCCTGGGCTTCCCAATGTGCAAGTGAGGTAGAACTAATGAATTTTGACAACTTACTCATAGAGATAGGTACCGAAGAACTGCCACCAAAAGCTTTGCGCACTCTGGCAGAGTCTTTTGTAAACAACTTCTGCGAAGAGCTGGACAAGGCCGAACTCAGCTATAGCAAGGCACACTGGTATGCCGCGCCGCGCCGTTTGGCGCTCTACGTAGAGCAACTGGCCCTGGCACAACAGGATAAAGTGGTTGAGAAAAGAGGCCCTGCGGTCAGCTCGGCCTTTGATGCCGACGGCAAGCCAACCAAGGCCGCCGAAGGCTGGGCCCGCGGCAATGGTATCAGCGTTGCCGAAGCCGAGCGTCTGGTGACAGACAAGGGTGAATGGCTACTGCACCGCGCCAAGGTTGAAGGTGTGACCACTGAAAGCCTGATCCCGACCATGGCACAGCGCGCCCTGGACAAGCTGCCTATCCCCAAGCCTATGCGCTGGGGCAGCAACAAGACTCAATTTATCCGCCCCGTGCACACAGTTACCATGTTGTTGGGTGACAAGCTGGTTGCCGGTGAGCTGCTGGGTATCACCTCGGCGCGTACCGTTCGTGGTCACCGCTTTATGGGTGAAGCCAGCTTCGAGCTGGATCATGCCGACAACTACCTCAGCAGCTTGAAAGAGCGCGGCAAGGTGATTGCCGACTATCAGGCCAGAATGGATATCATCAAGACAGACGCCGAAAAAGCCGCTGCCGAGTTGGGTGGCCGTGCCGATATCGCCGACGAACTGCTTGAAGAAGTCGCCTCCTTGGTTGAGTGGCCAGTGGTACTGACAGCGGCTTTTGAAGAGAAGTTTTTGCAGGTGCCTGCCGAGGCCCTGGTCTACACAATGAAAGGCGATCAGAAATACTTCCCGGTATTTGATGGCAACAATAAGCTGATGCCCAACTTCATCTTTGTGACCAATATTGAGTCCAAAGATCCGGCGCAAATCATTGCCGGGAATGAAAAAGTTGTCCGCCCTCGCCTGGCCGATGCCGAATTCTTCTTTAACACAGATAAAAAGCAATCACTCGAGTCCCGCATTGCCAGCCTGGAAACCGTGGTATTCCAGAAGCAATTGGGCACCCTTAAAGACAGAGTGGAGCGTATCTCCTGTGTGGCCGAAGCCATTGCGGCCAAAATCGATGCCAACCAAGCCGATGCCAAACGGGCCGGTCTGTTGTCCAAGGCCGATTTGATGACCAATATGGTTATGGAATTTACCGACACCCAAGGCACCATGGGTATGCATTACGCGCGCCTCGAAGGGGAAACCGAAGCGGTTGCCCTGGCACTGGAAGAACAGTACAAGCCCAAGTTCTCCGGTGATACTGTGCCTACAGCGCCGGTATCCTGCGCCGTTGCACTGGCAGAAAAACTGGATACCCTGAGCGGGATATTCGGTATCGGCCAGGCACCTAAAGGCGCTGCCGACCCCTTTGCCCTGCGCCGCGCGGCCATAGGTGTACTGAGAATCATTGTTGAGAACAAACTGCCACTGGATCTGGTCGAACTGATTGGCTGCGCCATCAAGGCTCACGGCAGCAACCTCAGCAATCAGAACTGCGCCGAAGAGGTGCTGGAATTTCTGATGGGCCGTTTCCGCGCCTGGTATCAGGATAAAGGCATCAGTACCGATGTGATTCTGGCGGTTCTGGCCCGTCGGCCGACTCGTCCGGCCGACTTTGACAGCCGAATCCAGGCCGTCAGCCATTTCCGCAGCTTGGAACAGGCCGCCTCTCTGGCCGCAGCCAACAAGCGGGTTTCCAATATTCTCGCCAAGGTTGAAGGTGAATTACCAAGCGAAGTCGATACTGCCCTGCTGCAGGAAGATGCAGAGAAGGCCCTGAATCAAGTTCTGAGCTCACTTCAGCCACAACTTGAGCCCTTGTTTGCCAAAGGGGAATATCAACAGGGATTGACCCTGTTATCAACGCTGAAAGAGCCGGTAGATACCTTCTTTGAAGATGTGATGGTAATGGCCGACGATGAGGCGCTGCGCCGCAATCGTCTGGCACTGCTGAACCAGCTGCGAAATCAGTTCCTGCGGGTGGCCGATATATCACTGTTGCAGTGATGGCAGTTGCAGTGATGCCAAACAGCTAAAAAACGCGCCGAAAGGCGCGTTTTTTCATTTTATTTCAAGCAGTTTCTGGTGCCACTGTTCAAACATTTCCCGGCTGATATTGGCTTCTTTCAACAAGGCATCCAGCAATTCCCGGGGCAACTTATCCTCTTGCACCAGCATAGAGCATTCGCTGATCAGATTGGCTTGCCAAATCAGCTGGCTTAAACGATTTTCCGGCTTGGCACCGACATTGGCCAGAGGTTGCAATACAGTCTCAAATGCCTTGGGTAACTGCCAGCAGCTCACCAGTAGACTGCTCAATGACAAGGAGCGCGCCGTCATCACCTGACGAAACAGCCAGGACTTGGGCTGCTCGCTAGGCTCGACTTGAATAAATGCATCGAGCAACAGCTTGAAGATGGCTATCTTGCCGACATCGTGCAGCAGGCCCACCATAAAAGCAGTATCCGGTTCTTCGGTTTCCAGTTCTCCCGCCAGGAAAGCCACCTGCAGTGAATGGCGCCACAAATGGGCTCCAAAGCGGCGAAAGTAGATGGGTTTGATATCTATCATCTCTTTCATCATGCAGGTAGTCACTATCCGTCTCAGTCTGTTGCTACCCAATTGAACCAGAGCCTGCTGAAGACTGGTTATCTGCCGCTCGCTGCGGCGAAATGCCGCCGAGTTACAGATGCGAATAACCTCGGCACTCAACACGGGATCTTGCTGAATAAGCGCGACTATATCCTGATTATCAAATTCAGGATCGCTGAGTTTGTTGTCCAGCTCCAGTATTCGGCCAGGGATCTGCAGTACAGAATCGGCTATCTGCTGCGGTGAGGCCAGAGCCTGCTCAATGTCGCTCATGACCCGCTTTTCGAGTTTATTGGCAACACCACCGTTATTTTGGCTGCTGACGGAGAACAGTAAACTGTAAAACAGAGCCGTAGCATCGACGGCGGCCACCAGCTCATCGCTCTCGGCGGTGATCTCCCGCGAGCGACTCAAGATTTGCTGCTCATACTGAATATTGGGCGGGGCTTCGTTGAAGCTTTTCGGTCGTTCTACTTCAACGTTTTCCCTGAGATTAAACAGTTTCCTGAAGAGTCCTATCAATTGATTTCCTGCGCAATTATTTTACCCAAGATGGTTCAGTATAATCACTATTTAACAAAGTAAACGCGGCGAACATCCAATAAAAAAGGAAGGCCAGAGGCCTTCCTTTTAAAGATAACGAGCTGTTTGATTAAACGTCGAGGTTAGCCACGTTGAGGGCGTTGGCCTCAATAAAGTCGCGTCTTGGCTCAACCTGATCGCCCATCAGAGTGGTAAACAGCTGATCGGCCGCAATCGCATCTTCAATGGTGACTTGCAACATGCGGCGGCTCTCGGGATCCATGGTGGTTTCCCATAGCTGTTCGGGGTTCATTTCACCCAGTCCTTTATAGCGCTGGATATAGAGACCGCGCTTGGACTCGGCTATCAGCCAGTCAAGTGCTTCAACAAAACTGCTGACCTCTTTGACCCGCTCACCACGTTTAACATAGCCACCATCTTCAATTAGATCACAGATCTGCTCACCGAGCTTGGCAATGCGCTCATAATCGCTGGAATGGAAAAAGTCATAACCAAACAGATAATGGGTATCTATACCGTGTTTGCGCACAATGAGCTGCGGTAGATACACCTTACGCTCAGGATCCAGCACTGTTTCCATCTTGTAGATAACGCCGCCGTTCTCTTCATCTTCGAGATCCTGCAGCAGGCCTTTGCACCAAGTGGTCATAGCGGCTTCGTCTGCCAACATTTCGGCGGTCACCCGCGGACGATACAGCATGCGGTTGGTCACATTGGTTGGATAACGTTTTTCCAAGCGCTCAATGATAGCTTCCACTTCACGATATTGGTAAACCAGACGCTCCAGACCTTCACCAGACATGGCCGGTGCATCCTTGGATGGATAGATGCTGCCGCCATCAAGAGCCTGAGTGGTCAAGTATTCAGTCAATGCAGGTTCATCTTTCAGATACTGCTCCTGCTTGCCTTTCTTCACTTTGAACAAAGGAGGCTGAGCAATATAAACAAAGCCACGTTCAATCAGCTCTGGCATCTGACGGAAGAAGAAGGTCAACAGCAGCGTACGGATGTGCGAGCCGTCGACGTCAGCATCTGTCATGATGATGATGTAGTGATAACGGGTCTTGTCCGGATCATATTCATCGCGGCCGATACCACAGCCTAGGGCGGTGATAAGAGTCGCCACTTCCTGAGAAGACAGCATCTTGTCGAAGCGAGCCTTCTCTACGTTAAGAATTTTACCCTTGAGTGGCAAAATAGCCTGGTTCTTTCTGTTCCGGCCCTGTTTGGCACTACCGCCGGCCGAATCACCCTCCACTATGTAGATTTCAGAAAGACCTGGGTCTTTTTCCTGACAGTCTGCCAATTTACCCGGCAAACCACCCAAATCCAGGGCTCCTTTACGACGGGTCATCTCGCGGGCTTTTCGGGCCGCTTCACGGGCGCGGGCAGCGTCGATAATCTTGCCAACAATCATCTTGGCATCAGCTGGGTTTTCCAGCAGATAGTCATTCAGCTTCTCACCCATGGTCTGTTCCACGGCACCTTTGACCTCACTGGAAACCAGCTTGTCTTTGGTCTGGGAGCTGAATTTGGGATCTGGAACCTTCACAGAAACCACCGCAGTAAGGCCTTCACGGGCGTCATCACCCGTGGCGTTGGTCTTGCCCTTCTTGTTGAAGCCTTCCTTCTCCATGTAGTTGTTCAGGTTACGGGTCAATGCCGCCCGGAAACCTGCCAAGTGAGTACCACCATCACGCTGGGGAATATTATTGGTAAAACAGAAAATGCTTTCCTGAAAACCGTCGTTCCACTGCATAGCCACTTCAACAGTGATGCCATCTTCCCGCTCTTGAGAAAAGTGGAAAACATCCTTATTCACCGGGGTCTTATTACGGTTCAGGTACTCTACGAAGGCCTTGATACCGCCTTCATAATGGAATAATTCATCTTTATTATCGCGCTCGTCAACCAGACGGATACCCACGCCTGAGTTCAAGAATGACAGCTCGCGAATACGTTTGGCCAGCAGCTCATAATGAAACTCGGTATCAGTAAAGGTTTCATGGCTGGGCCAAAAACGAATTTCAGTACCAGTCTTGGTCGCTTCACCGATTTCCTTGATAGGCTCTTGCGGCTCACCATGTTTGTAAAACTGCTCATAAACCTTACCATCGCGGCGAATGGTCAGTTGCAGTTTTTCCGACAGAGCGTTAACCACGGATACACCCACACCGTGCAAACCACCGGAAACTTTATAGGAGTTGTCATCGAACTTACCGCCGGCGTGCAGTACTGTCATAATAACCTGAGCCGCCGAAACTCCTTCTTCAGGGTGAATGGCAACCGGAATACCACGACCATCATCTTTTACAGAGACAGAACCATCAACATGAATGGTGATCACTATGTCACTGCAATGACCCGCCAAAGCTTCATCGATAGAGTTATCGACGACTTCGAATACCATGTGATGCAGACCCGTGCCATCGTCGGTATCACCAATATACATCCCAGGTCTTTTACGTACCGCATCAAGGCCCTTAAGGACCTTAATACTCGAAGAATCGTAACTGTTCTCTGACATATTATTCTCTCATCGGTTATTCAATGACCGTTACCCGCCCCTGTTCCACCTGAAAAATTCGGCTGGGGGGCGTGCTTAATGAATCTGATATTGCCGCCGGGTCAATCGCAGTGACAAACACTTGCGCCCCGGTTTCGCTCAACTGCCGCAGCAATAACTTCCTGTGTTTCGCATCCAGCTCTGACGGCAGATCGTCGACCAGATAGATACTATTCTTATCTATTTGTTGTTTAAGCAACTTTCCCTGTGCTATTCGTAATGCACACACCAACAACTTCAGTTGACCACGAGACAAAGCATCCTGAGCGGGCAGATTACCCACTCTGAGTCTCAAGTCAGCTTTATGGGGGCCACTGACTGTGTGCCCCATGGATAGATCCCGGGAATAAGACGCCTGCAACAGGGCCGCAAACTCAGTTTTACTATCCCAACCACGGGTAAAAGAAACCTTGATATCAACCTGTGGTAGAAACTCCCCGATTATACCCTTAAGTAGTTCATTTAACGAGTCTACATATGCCTTTCGTATCTCGGTGACCAACTCGGTGTAACGGACAAAATCCCGGTCCCAGAATGCGATTTGCTGATAGGCAGCACCATCCTTAAGTAACTGATTACGCTGTTTAAGAATTCGTCTGACATTAACCCAAGCCTGATAAAACTGCGGATCGCAATGAAACGCCCCCCAGTCGATAAACTGACGCCTGGCCTTGGGGCCTTCAAACAGCAACGAAAAGCTCTCTGGGGTTATTACCTGAATAGGCAGGGTATCAGCCAACACAGACAGACGCTTTATCTTCTCGCCATCCATTCTGACTTCGGTCTCGCCACTGCGAAATCGTCGCAGTCCCAACTTACTGTCACCGGATGGCAGGCTCAAATTGGCAAACAGGGTCAACTGGTCCTGCTGGTTATTGATCACCCTCTGAGACAGATGACTGCGAAACGAGCGCCCCATCCCCAGAAAGTAAATCGCTTCCAGGACACTGGTTTTGCCACTGCCATTTTGGCCGTAAATAAGATTCAGCCCAGTGCCGGGGAGCAGTTGGGCTGAATCGATATTACGAAAAGCTTGGATATTGAGACGAGTTAGACTCATTTATGGCCCAAAGTCGCCCCTAGAGGCGCATCGGCATCACCACGTACATGGAGTCTTCCTCGACGTGGTTTTCAATCAAGGCGCTGGAGTTACCATCACTGAGGGTAATCCTGACTTCATCGGCCTTGAGGCCATTGAGCACATCCAGCAGATAAGAGACGTTGAAGCCGATTTCGAGCGGCTGACCGGCATAATCCACATCGATGATCTCTTCGGCTTCTTCCTGTTCCGGGTTGTTGGCGGTGATCTTGAGCAGCGCATTTTCCAGCTGCACCCTGACACCACGGAACTTCTCATTGGACAAGATAGATGCCCGCAATAGCGCTTGTTTAAGCTGATTGCGACTGGCCAGCACTATCTTGTCGCCGCCTTTGGGCAATACCCGGCGATAATCCGGGAAGCGACCATCCACCAACTTACTGGTGAACACGGCGCTGGCTGTGGTAGCACGAATGGCGTTATCACCAATGGCAATATGGATATCCTGATCTTCACTGTCCAGCAGGCGAGCCAGCTCCATCACCCCTTTACGAGGCACGATCACCTGATTTTCCGGCAAAGAGGCTGCTATCTCTCTGTGACTCAGAGCCAAGCGGTGGCCGTCTGTTGCAATGGCACGCAGTACATTACCCTCGGTTTCCAGCAGCAAACCGTTGAGATAGTAACGCACATCCTGGTTGGCCATGGAAAACTGAGTGGCATCTATCAGTGACTTGAGTGTGCCCTGCTTGAGGTTAAATTCGATGGCAGGCTGGAAACTCTCGACATTGGGGTATTCTTCCGCCGGTAGCGTCGCCAACGAGAAACGGCTGCGACCGCTGCGAAGCAGCCACTTGTTTTCCTGCTGTTCGATTTTGATTTCGCTCTGCTCAGGCAGTGACTTGACGATATCGAGCAGTTTCTTGGCCGGCACTGTGGTTCGCCCTTCCTGCACTTCGCCACTGACCTCAGCACTGCCAACCAGTTCCACCTCAAGATCTGTACCCGTCATCTTGAGTGAGTGATTACTTACTTCCACCAGGAGGTTTGCCAGAATGGGCAAGTTATGGCGTCTTTCCACCGCGCCACTGACCAACTGGAGCGGCTTTAATAGGGCATCCCTATCGATCGAAAATTTCATGGTCCTGTTCCCTGATTAAGAAGATAAGGTTCTAATCAAGTTGGCATAATCTTCTTTAATGTCGTGACTCTCTTCCCGCAGCTGCGCAATCTTGCGGCAGGCATGCAACACAGTTGTATGGTCACGACCACCAAAGGCATCACCTATCTCAGGCAAGCTCTGATTGGTTAATTCTTTAGATAACGCCATGGCCATCTGCCTCGGTCTCGCCACACTGCGGGAACGGCGCTTGGACAGCATATCGGCCATCTTGATCTTGTAATATTCAGCCACTGTTTTCTGAATGTTGTCTATAGTGACTAATTTTTCCTGCAGAGCCAAGAGGTCACGCAAGGCTTCGCGCACAAAATCAATGGTTATTGGCCGACCAGTAAAGTTGGCATTAGCGATAACCCGGTTCAATGCCCCTTCCAATTCACGCACGTTGGAGCGTAAGCGCTTGGCAATGAAAAAGGCCACTTCATCCGGCAAGTTGATCCCACTCTCCTGCGCCTTGCGCATCAAAATGGCGACCCGGGTTTCCAGCTCAGGCGGCTCGATGGCCACGGTAAGACCCCAGCCAAAGCGCGACTTGAGCCGATCTTCCACACCATCGATCTCTTTCGGATACCGATCCGATGTCAAAATGATCTGGTGATTGCCCTCAAGCAAAGCATTAAAGGTATGGAAAAACTCTTCCTGAGATCTGTCTTTATTGGCAAAAAACTGAATGTCATCGATAAACAGGGCGTCTACGCTACGGTAGTAACGCTTGAAGTCTTCAATGGCATTATTTTGCAGCGCCTTGACCATGTCCTGCACAAAACGCTCTGAGTGCATATAGACCACTTTGGCGTTGGGATTATTCTTGATAATGCCGTTGCCTACGGCGTGCAGCAGGTGAGTCTTACCCAGGCCGGTGCCGCCATACAAAAACAACGGGTTATAGGCGCCACCCGGGTTTTCTGCCACCTGCAATGCGGCCGCCTTACCCAGTTGGTTGGACTTACCTTCAACAAAGTTATCGAACTGATAAGTAGGATTAATATTGCTGCGATAGCTGTGGTTTACAGCCGGCTCGGCAGCAGTATTAAAAGTAGCACCTTTGCCGGCTGCGCTCTTGGGTGCGCTGACAGAGGCCTTGGTCGCAGTTGGGGCCTGTACCTGAGGCTTGGCCGACGGACGACTACCTATGTCAAACCTGAGTTTGGGTGCATCATTGCCCAAATGCTCAGTAAAAAACTGATTGATAATGTTGAGATATTTATCTCTAACCCAATCAAGCACGAACCGGTTTGGCGCATAAAGCACCAGGGTATCCCCATCCATTTCGGCTTGTAACGGTCTGATCCACATACTGAATTGTTGAGCAGAAAGCTCATCTTGCAGTCGTCCGATACATTGCTGCCAAAGTGAAACCGCCACGTACTTATCCCCAAAAGATCGCCTCGAAAGGAGGGTATTCTATAGTGAGATCTGAATAATCGCTATCCTTTAAGTATAATTATCCCCAGGCAGATCCCAACAGTCAGATCTGTCGGATCCAGATCGATCTCCCAAGATCCGCTATTTGGCGAGCCGGTTAAAATCCCGCTTTATAAAGCGATCCACCCTGATCTATAATCAGCGACCGCCGATCTGCCAAAAGATTAATGGATCCACAAGATGTAGTGTCCGTACACAGAGTTATCCACATCCTGTGGTGACAACAGCTCAACAGATCGCGAAAATGCCGAGATAAATTACCTTGAGAGGGGCTGCACGTGTTGACTGCCCTGACTAAAGTGATTACAATTCGGCCTCTTTTTTGCCCTTACCTCAAACAGAGATAAGGTAAATTCACTAACAAAGACGGATTGCCATCATGAGTAAACGTACTTTTCAACCTAGCAACCTGAAGCGCAAGCGTTCTCACGGCTTCCGCGCTCGTATGGCTACAGCGAACGGCCGTAAGGTACTGGCTCGTCGCCGTGCCAAAGGTCGCGCTCGTCTGTCTGCTTAATTGCGAGTAGACAACTAGGTGACTCGTTACACCTTTACGCGGGAGTTACGCTTGCTAACTCCCGCGCAATTCAAAACCGTATTTTCCAACCCCATTAAAGCCTCCTCAGCTGAGATAACCCTGCTTGCTGTACCCAATGAGATGCAACATCCGCGTCTTGGACTCACTGTGGCTAAACGCCATGTAAAGAGAGCCAATCAACGCAATCGTATCAAGCGGGTGATCCGGGATAGCTTCCGCCTCAATCAACATGATTTGCCACCACTGGATATAGTGGTCCTGGTTCGCGGCGGTGTGCTGGATATGGATAATGAACAGCTCAGAAAGCTGGTAGAAAAGTTATGGCGCAAACTCAGTCGCCGTTTCAATGGCTGATAATTAAGGCGATCAGAGCCTACCAACTCCTTATCAGCCCTATGCTGGGGCCTCGTTGTCGCTTTAATCCAACCTGCTCTCACTACGCCATAGAAGCGGTGCGAGTGCACGGAACGATTAAAGGGAGTTGGTTTGCAATCAAACGCATATTAAAATGTCACCCTTTACATCCGGGCGGCAGTGATCCCGTCCCCCCTAAAAATGACAGGTGTAATAAATAGGCTATGGAATCTCAACGCAATTTACTGCTTATCGGCCTGCTGTTTGTCAGCTTCTTGCTGTGGCAACAATGGCAAACCGATAAAGCACCCAAACCCGCTGTAACTGAAAATACAGTTGCCACTTCCGTTCAAGAGACAACTCACAGCGCTGACGTTCCGGTAGCCGAATCAGGCATGCCAGAAGAAACAGCCGTGGCGTCCAAAGATCTTATCAGAGTCACCACAGATCAACTGGATGTGCTGATCAACCCTGTCGGCGGTGACATTGTTCATGCCGCTCTGGTTTCTCACAAACTGGAGCTGAACAAAGACGAACCGTTCGTCCTGTTGGAACAGAAGCCTGGGTTCGTATACATAGCCCAGAGTGGCCTAATGGGCAGCGGCGGTACAGACAGTACCAAGGGCCGTGCTACCTATTCAGCCAGCGCCAAAGAATTCACTCTTGCCGATGGCCAGGACACACTGACTGTTCCATTGAGCTACACAGCAGCAAACGGCGCCAAGTACACCAAGATCTACACCTTCCACAAAGGTCAGTTTGCCGTAGACGTTGAGTACAAGATTAACAACACCACATCAGAGCCACTGCAAGTTCAGATGTACGGTCAGATAAAACAGACCATCAAGCCTTCAGACAGCAGCATGATGATGCCAACTTATCGTGGTGCCGCCTTCTCGACTGCCGATATCCGCTACGAAAAGTATAACTTTGAAGATATCCAGGAAAAGAACCTGGAGAAGAAGACAGAAGGTGGCTGGGCCGCCATGCTGCAACACTACTTTGTGTCGGCCTGGGTTCCGCCAAAGAATGAAACCAACACCATATTTACCAGAGATAGTTCAGGTACCGCCAACATTGGCTTCATGGGCGAGAAAAAGACAGTAGCCCCTGGCACTGAAATGACCTTGAGCGCCGACTTCTACGTAGGTCCAAAGGATCAAGCCGCCCTGTCCGAACTGTCTGACACCCTTAACCTGGTTGTGGATTATGGCTTCCTCTGGTGGCTGGCTGTGCCTATCTACAAGCTGTTGATGTTCTTCCAATCCATCGTGGGTAACTGGGGTGTGGCCATCATACTTATCACCCTAACGGTGCGCGGTATTCTGTTCCCGCTGACCAAGGCGCAATACACCTCTATGGCCAAAATGCGTAACCTGCAACCAAAACTGCAGGAGCTGAAGGACAGATTCGGCGATGATCGCCAGAAGATGGGCCAGGCCATGATGGAGTTGTACAAGAAGGAAAAAGTGAACCCTATGGGTGGCTGTCTGCCTATCTTGCTGCAAATGCCTATCTTTATTGCCCTTTACTGGGTACTGATGGAAGGTGTGGAACTGCGCCATGCGCCGTTCATGCTGTGGATTGACGATCTGTCGGTACAGGATCCTTACTACATCCTGCCTTTGCTGATGGGTGTTTCCATGTTCCTGATGCAAAAAATGCAGCCAATGGCACCGACTATGGATCCTATGCAGCAGAAGATGATGCAATGGATGCCGGTCATCTTTACCGTGTTCTTCCTCTGGTTCCCATCCGGTCTGGTACTCTACTGGTTGGTGGGTAACATAGTTGCCATTATCCAGCAGAAGATTATCTATGCCGGCCTGGAGAAAAAAGGCTTAAAATAAGCCTATTTCGGGTCAAATGATCAAGGGCGGCCTAAGGGTCGCCTTTTGCTTTTATAAATAAGTTTTCAAGGGTTAATGCAGTGACAACAGATACTATCGTGGCCCAGGCCACCGCTCCAGGTCGCGGTGGTGTTGGCATAGTCAGAGTCTCGGGGCCCAAGGCCCAAGCCGTTGCACAGGCATTACTGGGCCACCAGCCCAAGCCAAGATATGCCGATTACTGTGACTTCAAAGGAAGTCATGGAGAAGTGCTGGATCAGGGTATCGCCCTGTTCTTCAAAGGCCCGAATTCTTTTACCGGTGAAGATGTGCTGGAACTTCAGGGCCATGGTGGTCAAATCGTCATGGACATGCTGATTAAGCGAGTCCTGGAAGTCGAGGGGATCCGCTTGGCACGCCCAGGGGAGTTCAGCGAACAGGCCTTTATGAATGACAAGCTGGATCTAACCCAGGCAGAAGCGATTGCCGATCTTATCGATGCCACCAGTGAACAGGCCGCCAAAAGCGCACTACAATCACTTCAGGGCGAGTTTTCCCGCGAAGTGCATGAGTTGGTGGAACAGGTTACCAATCTGCGTCTCTATGTCGAGGCCGCCATCGACTTTCCCGATGAAGAGGTGGATTTCCTCTCCGACGGCAAGATTGCCAATGCCCTTTATCGCATCATAGATAAACTGGACTTGGTACAGGCCAGTGCCAAGCAGGGCGCCATCATCCGCGAAGGGATGAAAGTAGTGATAGCCGGTCGCCCCAACGCAGGTAAGTCCAGTCTGCTCAACGCCCTGGCGGGAAAAGAGTCAGCGATAGTCACCGAAATAGCCGGCACCACAAGGGATGTATTGCGGGAGCATATCCACTTGGATGGCATGCCGCTGCATGTCATAGACACAGCCGGCCTGCGCGACACCACTGACACAGTGGAACAGATAGGCATAGAAAGAGCCTGGGCAGAAATCGCTACCGCCGACAGAGTATTGTTTATGGTCGATGGCACAGAAACCCAAGCCGTTGATCCCCATGAAATCTGGCCTGATTTTATTGATCGCCTGCCGGAAAACCTCGGCGTCACAGTGGTACGCAATAAGGCGGATCTGACCGGTGAATCACTGAACCCCAGCGAAGAGAAAGGCTATGACGTTTTTAGGATCTCAGCCAAAACAGGGCTCGGGGTCGATGCGCTGAAACAGCACCTCAAGAACCTGATGGGCTATCAGAGTAACTTGGAAGGCGGTTTTATCGCCCGTCGCCGCCACCTGGAAGCCCTGGAAGTCGCTGGTGACCATCTGCAGCAGGGCAAAGTACAGCTGGAAGTCTATCAGGCAGGTGAGCTGCTGGCCGAAGAACTGCGCATGACTCAACAGGCTCTGGCCGAAATCACCGGCCAATTCACCTCGGACGATCTGCTGGGAAGAATTTTTTCCAGCTTCTGTATCGGGAAGTAAAATAGTAAAACGCATCAAACGAAATCAAAACAACATTATGATTTTAAAATAATTTTGTTTTACTCAGTGAGAAGCGATTTGAAGGGTTTTGTCGATTCTTGCTCCGTATGTGCTCCAAAGATAAATTCTGGAGCACAAGATGAGAAAAACCTATGAAAATCAATATACAAAAGCGAGAACCAGATAAGAATGGCCTGCGCCCCATCAGGCTTGTGTACTATTACGGCTCAAAGACCTCGGAAGACGGTTCAAGGGCCCAAAAGCGCTCTTATGAACCACTCTACAACAAGCCAAAGAACGTAGCTGAGCGCGAGCACAACAAGATCACACTGCAAAAAGCAGAGGCCATTCGTGCCAAACGTCTGCTGGAAATGGAATCGGCCAAACATGGCTTGAATGACCGAACCAAACTCAATGCCAGCTTCTTTGACTACTTCGATCAACTCACGGCCAGTAAAGCCTCTGGAAGCAAATCTAATTACTCTATCTGGGTCTCGGCGGGTATCCATCTGCATAGATACTACGGCCACGCTGAGCTCAACTTTGAGCAGGTTGATAAGTACTTTCTGGAAGGTTTTCGTCACTACCTACAGCACGAGGCTATGACAAAATCCGACGAAAATATCTCCAGAAATACGGCCTGCAGTTACTTCAACAAAATCCGAGCAACACTTAATCAAGCGCAACGAGATCGCATCATCAGGGATAACCCGGCCGAACAAGTCAAATCCATCAAAGCAGAAAGGACACAGCGCACCTATCTCACCCTGGATGAGGTAAAGGCTCTTACCAAGGCAGAATGCCGCTACGATGTGTTACGGAGAGCGTTCCTGTTCTCATGCACCACAGGATTGCGTTGGTCAGACATTCATAAGCTGGTATGGGGAGAAATAGAGGTGTTTGCCCAAGGCCATTACAGGATCATCTTTTCCCAGAAAAAACTCAAAAACTCTGGAAATGGCCTGCAATACCTGGACCTGCCGGATTCCGCCGTGCGTCTTCTCAACTTGGATATGAGAGGTAAACCTACAGAACGAGTGTTTAAAGGCTTACGTTACAATAGCTACAGCAACGTAGCTTTGGTGCAGTGGGCCATACGTGCAGGAATCACCAAACACGTTACTTTTCATGCAGGCCGTCACACCTTTGCAGTAAACCAGCTTGCCCGTGGCCTGGACATCTATTCACTATCCAGACTGCTTGGCCACAGCGAACTCAGAACGACAGAAATCTACGCAGATATCCTGGAAACCCGCCGCACTACGGCCATGCGAACCTTTCCGGATATTTTTGAAGAACAATCAGGCTAAAACAATTTCCTCTTCCAATCATGCAGGTCTGTTCGAAATCAAAATAAAAGGGCACATCAACGGTGCCCTTCATCAATTACATATGAAAGTTAGTTTTTACAGCCATTCTTATCGCAAGTGATTTTCTCATGGGAATTAACCCAATGGTCAGAATTTTTCTTGGTATCAGTGCCGCAGCCAGTATTGCCGCCTTTCGTACCGCTGTGTACCACTCCTGTTGGGGTATGCTTTACAGACATATAGCGTCCTTCCTTAGTCAATGATCAGTAGTTGATGTCGAATGACACCTTAAGGCATAGTAGCTAAAAGTTGAGGTGTCAATTACATCAACAAGTATTGACACCAGTGTACGTTTATCTGTGCTTATTCCATTACGGCATTATTCATTAGGTTGACTTAGGGTTAGTATTTAGTATCAGTTATAGGAAAATTAACCGGCATGCCAAAAAAAAGAAGTAAAACCCCTTCACTTAATAAGCTTATTCCACAAGTGTTGCCGGCTATATTGGAGGCTGAGTTATACGATTTGTATCAATTTTCTTGTAAGCACTCTGAGCCTGTGTGGCCAAAGTTTAAACTCGTAGAAGGAGACAGGCCAACACAAGATACCATTGATGAATTCATTAGTTTAACTCATCAGGGAATGCGGATTGCTCAAGGAAAAATAATCTGCAGTCTTCTTTCTGATGGTGACAGGTATGAAGTTAGCGATGCTCGACGCTTCTCATATATTGGAATTTCTGATGCGATAGGTTGGCAATTATTTAAGCATGAGCTTGCTTATGCAAAACGTTTTTTCATGGCGCAAAAACCTCCTATACTTCAAGAAGCCAATATTGAATCAGTTATTTCTATTGTAGAGCAATGCCATGAAAATGATCCTGATTCTATTGCACTAATATCAGACCTAACTAGTTTCATCCAAATTGGTGATATTTATCATGTCACAACGCATGGTCGAACTAATATCTATGAAGTAAAAGATGGCGAAACAAACCGACATATACTAGATATCCTAAAAGATATGCCAACGTTGGTTGATGCTCAGGATGTACCTAGACTCCTTCCAAACAAATCCGATGATTTTCAAAAGCAAGTTCAGAGAGTTATTCGCCAAAAGCAACGTATGTTATCAGTAAAAGAAACTTTATTAAACAATGAAGGGATCGATGCATATACAGGAGAACAAGTTAAAATCCATGAATTGCCAACTTTAGTTGAAAATTGGTACAGTTCAATTATTGAGTTGAGTGAAAAAAGCGAGTCAAAGGGTTATGCAATAGATGTCATTCAAGATTGTTTATATATTGGGTGTTATAAATCTAGACATTTTAAAATCCCTGGCCAAATAGCATTTGAAGCATGGTTTTCAGGAATGGGGGCAACCACAGATTGCCCTAGAACATCTTTAATTAATTGCATGATGGACCCTTTAGGCTTAACAATATATAATTTACCAATCCCTGATGATTTAAAATTTGATTTGTTATTTGGAAGAAAATATATTTCGTTGGCAATTAATATACCAAGGCTAATGGAAATCTGCAATAGCATTGGTATCCCAATGAGACTTGCAGATACCAAAGAGACAGCAAAACTAAAACAACAAAATAAGTATCTTTGGAGATATAACGGCCGGGCAATTGTTTTCGGAAAAAATACAAAGCAGGCTTGTTTAGGTGAAGGATTCGCTTTACGCGTCTTTTATCACGGAGAAAACCCTATTGATACCATGATTGCTTATGCTTCAGGGAATTGCTGAACAATTTATTATCGGAGGTTTTCACATCACAAAAAGGCTGCCGCTATCCAATGCACCTCGTTACATTTCACAGATGCAAAATGTGACATGTAACGCATGATGTCATTTCTTCATATTTTCATAGAGTCACAGGTTTATCTTGACCTTTCCCCCGAATTTAAGACCATGACATTGATGAGATTTCCAATACACTAGAGCCAATGGAGATCTCAACATGAAGAAACGTTACACCGAAGAACGAGGGTGTTCAAAAGTCGATGACATTTGCCGTGAAATGGGCATATCCACGGGCACTTTCTATAACTGGCGCAGCAAGTATGCCGGGCTGGAAGTGAACGAAGCGAAGCGGCTGAGGGAGTTGGAAGCGGAGAACAACAAGCTCAAAAAGATGTTGGCCGACAAGATGCTGGAAGTCGAAGCAATGAAGGATGTGCTGTCAAAAAAGTGGTAACGCCAGCGGCCAAAAAGCCTGTTGTTCAACACCTGATTGAGGGATTCAGCCTCAGTGAGCGAGTAGCCTGTCAGCTGGCAGGGCTTAGCCGGACTGCATATCGCTATCAATCCAGGACAAAGTCAGACAATGGGCTCAAACAGCGACTGAAGGCGCTGGCGACGCAATATCCTCGCTATGGGTATCTGATGCTGCATGGTTTGCTCAGGGGGGAAGGTCAGAAATGGGCCCGGGAGCCGGGAAACATGAGTGACCTAAGGCCTAGCGCTCGGCAATCACAAAGTTGGCGATAATGGGATTGTGATCAGACACTTCTGTTTCCGGCACATACAGCTCTTTGGGCTTCAATCCTCGATAAAAGAGATGATCTAGGGGATATCCCAGAACTCTCACCCTGTTATCCTCGCCAAAATGAGCCTCATTCAAACCCAAAGAAGAAGCGAAGTCTGCCAGCAGCATACTGCGTTCCTCACTCCAGGTATTGAAATCGCCCGCCAAAATAATAGGCCCCATGACTCTTTCCTCGGCAAGGGCTTCGGTCAAAGACTTGAGTTGCTGCCGATATTCCTCAATACCGACACTGAAGTTAATTCCATGGACATTGACCACAGTCAATAATGAGCCATCAGACAAAGGATATTTAGCGACCAAGGCCGTCTTGGGCAACCGCAGCCAGGGCTCAAGAGTACGGTAGCCGCAACTGCTCAAGGGAGCACTGCTCGACAGATTCATCACTCCGGCCGGAGTATCCAATACACTGAAAGCATTGGCGAAACGCCAAAACCACTGCGCGGCACTCAAATAGAGATACATGCCGGGATCAAGACTTGCTTCCTGCAATAGCACCAACTGCCTGCCTGTTGCAAAATCATTAAGACGAGAACGCCATAAGCCATTTTGCTGTTTCTGAATATTCCAGGTCAACACACCAAACTCGCCATTATTATCCAGCACCTTTGCCTTTGGCGTTTGGATACAAGCCGCGCCGGTATTGGTATCACCCCTATCAGATTGCAGTTGAACATTTGCCGGTACAGTAAACAACCAATGCCATCCCCCGAGTATCACCAGCAAAGAAAGCAACGGTAGGATCAGCAACCACTTCAGTTTCATATCAGCCTCAAGCGCAGAAAGAGCCTACAACAGGATCAATGTAATAGTACTCAAACTCAGGTTACCCAAGGCTGTCTGTCACCGCAAATTGGATTAATATGGGCTTATAAAATCAAGGCGCCAGGCGCTACATACAGAGAGGATTATCATGGCGAAAGTCGAAGTATTGGTCGGAACCACCTTAGGAGGAGCCGAATATGTCGCCGAAGAACTCATCAATAAGCTTGAACAAAACGGCCATCAGACAAGCCTGTACCTAACCCCAAAATTGGAGCAACTGGATCCCAAAGCCCTTTGGTTGATCGTTTCCTCTACCCATGGAGCCGGCGATCTTCCGGATAATTTGCAGCCTTTTTATCAGGAATTACTTCAATCAAACCTTCCCCTGCAAGAGTGTCGGTTCGCTTTATGCGCGATCGGCGACTCGAGTTACGATACTTTCTGTCAAGGCCCGGAAAAGCTGTTGCAACAACTGAGCGCCCTTGGCGCCCAATCCTATGTGGATAAGATCCAGATCGATGTTCAGTACGATCCCGTACCGGAAGATCCAGCACTGGCATGGCTCGATAGCTGGTTAGGCAAGCTCTAAAACAGATTTGCAACTGAATAAAGCATCAAGTACTCACAATTTAGACCTAACTTACCCACAGATTAGCTAAAAAAAAGATAACTCTGTGGATAATACTTTATTTTGATCTGATCAATCTTTGCATGAATCGGATCCTGAATGCAGGCAAGATCCCCCTTGTGGATAAGATCGCGATCTATCCCCAGCTTTAATGGAGATAGATCGCCAAGAGATCACAGGTTGAGCTAAGCCTAACTATATGTTTTAAAACATTTAATATTGTTACCCACAGAAAACCCCGATCCTAATAGTAAACATAGTAAGAAGATCTATATAAAGATCTTAAGATCTATAAGGCAGATCCCTTGCGATCCATCTGCATGAAATAGAGCATTCACCTGAATCCTTACAGGTGCTAAAATGATCGGCTGAAATTCCTTTTTCTTCCCTTGCTCAGCCAAAGGTAAATCTATGCGTTTTCATGAACGGTTTGATGTAATTGTTGTAGGTGGTGGTCATGCCGGAACTGAAGCCGCATTGGCAGCTGCCAGAATGGGAGTAAATACTCTGCTCTTGACCCACAATATTGACACTTTGGGTCAGATGTCCTGTAACCCGGCTATAGGGGGAATAGGTAAAGGGCACTTGGTTAAAGAGATAGATGCTTTGGGTGGCGCCATGGCAACAGCAACTGATTATGCCGGGATCCAGTTCAGAACCCTGAATTCAAGTAAGGGTCCAGCGGTAAGAGCTACCAGAGCCCAAGCAGATCGTTCCTTGTATCGACAAAAGATCCAAAAAATATTGCAAAACCAGCCCAACCTAAGGATCTTTCAACAAGCTGTTGACGATCTGGTTGTTGAAAACAACAGAGTTATTGGGGTTGTCACCCAAATGGGACTAGCCTTTGAAGCTCCTGCTGTGGTGTTGACGGCAGGAACTTTCCTGGGAGGTAAGATCCATATCGGATTGGAAAACTACAGTGGTGGTCGTGCCGGTGATCCTCCTGCGATCGCGCTGGCCCACAGACTCAGAGAATTACCAATTCGGGTTGGCCGCCTCAAGACGGGGACGCCGCCTCGTATCGATGCTCGCAGCGTCGACTTCGAGCAGATGACTGAACAGCAGGGAGATAATCCTCTTCCTGTGATGTCTTTTATCGGTGATGTGAGTCAGCATCCACAGCAGATCTCTTGCTATATCACCCATACCAATGAAAAAACTCACGAGATAATTCGTGGCGGTTTGGACAGAAGCCCCATGTATTCAGGGGTTATTGAAGGGATAGGCCCTAGGTACTGTCCATCTATTGAAGACAAGATCCATCGCTTTGCTGACAAGAATTCGCATCAGATCTTTATTGAACCTGAGGGACTCAATACCAATGAGCTATACCCCAACGGTATCTCAACCAGTTTGCCATTCGATGTGCAAATTGCTTTGGTCCGCTCGATCAAGGGGATGGAAAATGCCGAGATCATGCGCCCTGGCTATGCCATTGAATATGATTACTTTGATCCCAGAGATCTGAAAAATTCGCTGGAAACCAAAACCATAAATGGGTTGTTCTTTGCAGGTCAAATCAACGGCACCACAGGTTATGAAGAGGCAGGAGCTCAAGGCCTGTTGGCCGGCATGAATGCGGCTTTACAGGTGCAAGGTAAAGACGCTTGGGCACCTAGACGGGATCAGGCTTATCTTGGCGTGCTGGTGGATGATCTATCGACTTTGGGCACCAAGGAGCCCTATCGTATGTTTACCAGCCGCGCCGAATATCGCTTGCTGCTGCGCGAAGATAATGCCGATCTGCGCCTGACCGAGAAAGGCCGCGAGCTGGGTTTGGTTGACGATCAGCGCTGGGCCAAGTTCTCAGCCAAGGTTGAGGCGATAGAATCTGAGCTGCAACGTCTGCGCAGTCAATGGATCCATGTGAATTCCCCTCTGGTTGAAGCGCTGAATCCGCATCTCAATACTCCAATATCTCGCGAAGCTTCGTTTGAAGAGCTGCTGCGTCGTCCTGAGTTGGACTATGACAAGCTTATGGGGATTGAAGGTTTCGGGCCGGGGCTCGAAGATCGTCAAGCGGCCGAACAGGTGCAGATCCAGGTTAAATATGCCGGTTATATTCAGCGCCAGCAGGAAGAGATCGCCAAAGCACAGCGTAACGAAAATACCGGCCTGCCGCTGGAGCTCGATTACAACGAAGTGCCAGGCTTATCCAACGAAGTGATCGCCAAGCTCAATGCCCATAAACCGGAGACCATAGGCCAGGCCTCCAGGATCTCGGGGGTAACTCCGGCAGCCATCTCCATTTTGCTGGTGCATCTGAAAAAACGGGGATTACTGCGCCGAACGGCCTGATACAGTAAACCATTCCAGAGCCGGGGAAGCTGTAGATGCTTCCCTTGGCCGTTTTGGGGCCGCATAATAGCCCCGCAGTATTTTTCTGGGGAGAATACCCGTGCTTGCAGCACAGTTAAAAACATATCTGGCTGAGACAGGCCTCAATGCATCGGATGAACAGCAGCAACAGTTGCTTGGTTTTGTTGCCATGCTCAACAAATGGAATAAAGCCTATAACCTGACCTCGGTGCGCGAACCTGAGCAGATGCTCATCCGTCATATCATGGATAGCCTGGTCGTCTCTCCTCATCTCAAGGGACAGCGTTTTATCGACGTGGGCACAGGCCCTGGGTTGCCCGGTATCCCGCTGGCGATTTTGAATCCGGATAAAGAATTTGTATTGCTCGATAGCTTGGGCAAGCGGATCCGTTTTCAAAAACAGGTCCAGATTGAACTCAAATTGAAAAATATACAGTCGGTAGAGAGCCGGGTGGAAGCCTTTCAGGATCCGCAAGGGTTTGACGGCGTGCTAAGCCGCGCCTTTGCCTCAGTGGCAGACATGTTAAGCTGGTGTCAGCATTTGCCGGCGCAAAATGGGGTATTCTATGCCCTTAAAGGGCAACTGAACCCTGATGAGTTAACCGGGATCCCTGAGGGGTACAGTATCAGGGAATCCATTGAACTCAAGGTTCCAAAATTGGATGAACAGAGACATCTGCTGATCATAGCTCCCCAGGTTTGAATGCCTTGCAATTGGCTGGCGTATCAAGCAACTTGATGCAAACGGAACCGGGCATCAATAACAAAATTGACAGACAAGGTGACAGTGTGGCGAGAATTATTGCCGTAGCCAACCAGAAAGGTGGCGTTGGAAAAACAACAACTTGTGTTAATTTGGCTGCCTCTTTGGCGGCAACTAAGCGGCGGGTGCTATTGATCGATCTGGATCCCCAGGGCAATGCCACCATGGGGAGTGGCGTCGACAAATACGAAGTTGAAAACACCGCCTATGAGTTGCTGGTGGAAGAAAAGAGTTTTGACGAAGTCGTCGTGCGTAACACTGCCGGAAAATACGATCTCATTGCCGCCAATGGTGATGTGACAGCCGCCGAAATCAAATTGATGGAGTTCTTTGCCAGGGAGATTCGCCTGCGCAACGCCTTGGCAAAGGTGCAGGATGAGTACGACTTTATCTTTATCGACTGCCCTCCTTCGCTGAATATGTTGACTGTGAACGCCATGTCGGCGGCCGACTCAGTACTGGTTCCCATGCAGTGTGAGTATTATGCCCTGGAAGGCTTGACTGCCCTGATGGATACCATTTCCAAGTTGGCGGCCATGGTTAACCCTAAACTCGGGATCGAGGGAATACTCAGAACCATGTACGATCCCCGCAACCGTCTGGCCAACGATGTTTCCGATCAACTGAAACAGCATTTCGGTGACAAGGTTTACCGCACTGTGATCCCAAGAAATATTCGCTTGGCCGAAGCGCCGAGTTTTGGCGCTCCGGCTATGTACTATGACAAGAGTAGCGCTGGGGCCAAGGCCTATCTGGCTTTAGCCGGCGAAATCATTCGTCGCTCAGAGCAGAATCAGCAAGCGAAACAGGCATAAAGGAATGAGCATGACACTGAAAAAACGGGGTCTGGGCAAGGGCCTGGACGCACTTTTGAGTACCAGCCATGCGGCGAGTAAGAAGCGTGATGATGCCGAGCAATCCAAGGTTGATGCCGGCGAAACCCTGCTGACTTTGGATGTGGATCTGCTGCAGCCCGGTAAGTATCAACCCCGTAAAGATATGTCGCCGGAGGCGCTGGAAGAGCTGGCTGAATCTATCAAGGCTCAGGGCGTTATTCAGCCCATAGTGGTGCGTAAGATCAGTGATGACAAATACGAAATTATCGCTGGTGAACGTCGCTGGCGTGCGGCGCAGCTGGCCAAGTTGGACAAGGTGCCCTGTATAGTCAAACAGGTTGCCGATGAGGCTGCTGTGGCTATTGCCCTGATAGAAAACATTCAGCGGGAAGATCTCAATGCCATGGAAGAGGCTATTGCGCTTAACCGTTTGATCGAAGAATTTGATCTTACTCACCAACAAATAGCTGATGCTGTGGGAAAATCACGGGCTACCGTTTCAAATTTGCTGCGACTCAATGGATTGAATGAACCGGTAAAGCGATTACTGGAGTACGGTGATATTGAGATGGGTCATGCCCGAGCCTTGCTGGCATTGCAAGGTGAGGAGCAAACTTCTGTTGCTCGATTGGTGGTAGCGAAGGAATTGACCGTTCGTGAAACAGAACGATTGGTTAATAAAGTCTTAAATCCTGCCAAAGAGGCCGAAAAGCCTGTAAAAGATACCGATGTTGCTCGTCTGGAGAGTCAGTTAATTGAAAGGTTAGGTGCAAAAGTTTCCATTTCCCACGGTAGTAAGGGAAAGGGAAAAATTGTAATTAACTATCAAAATCTGGCTGAATTAGACGGCATTCTTGCCAAAATCCATTAAAAAAACGTCGTTAACGCTATTTAGTGTAAATTTGTGACGTTTGTTAATATTGCATTTATGCGAATTTGGGGCTGTATCACGTTAAAAGGTGAGGTTTTTACTTATCTCAAAGTTGCAAACAAGACTTGAAAAGGTATACTTTCGCAAGCTTTTTGTACCTCGACTCTATACGGATATTTGTAGTCCGGTCATCGAAACAAAAAGTAGGAATGCGGAGAAGAATAATTGAGTAAGGTTTTAGCGCGTCGTGGCCGTTGGTCAGCCTATAAATTGGTGATGATGCAGGCGGCGATAGCTGGGGGTGCTTCAATTATCTTCTTTGCCGTGTGGGGAGCCCAGTTTGGCTATTCTGCTCTGGCAGGAACTGCCATAGCTGTGCTCCCTAATTTTGTATTCGCTACCCTGGCTTTTTCCCATATGGGAGCAAGCTCTGCCGGTAAGGTTCTCAAAGGCTTTTACTGGGGGGAAGCGGTAAAGTTGCTGTTGACAATAGCGTTGTTTTCGCTGGTATTTATCAATTTAAAGGTCGCATTCATGCCCCTTTTTATTTGCTATGTACTGGCGTTGATTGTGCATTGGGCAGCTCCTTTGTACTTCAAGCAAAGTTAAGTGGGATGAATCATGGCTGCACCTGGTGAAACATTAACACCGCAGGGCTATATCCAGCATCACCTTACCAACCTTACCGTTGGTGAAGGTTTCTGGACATGGCACATTGATTCATTGCTCTTTTCGGTTGGTCTTGGCGTGCTGTTTCTGTGGTTGTTCCGCAGCGTTGGTAAAAAAGCAACCTCTGGCGTTCCCGGTAAGCTTCAATGCTTTATCGAAATGATCGTCGAGTTTGTCGACAACAGCGTTAAAGATACATTCCACGGTCGCAATGCTTTGATTGCACCTCTTGCTCTGACTATTTTTATGTGGGTATTCATGATGAACCTCATGGATATGGTGCCAGTTGACTGGATACCACATACTGCCGCTTTGGCTGGTGTGCCTTATCTGAAGATAGTACCGACTACTGACCTTAACATCACTTTCAGCCTCGCGTTGGGCGTGTTTGTGCTGATTATTTACTACAGCATCAAGGTCAAAGGTGTGTCAGGATTTGCGAAAGAACTGACGCTACAGCCCTTCAACCATTGGGCAATGATACCCGTCAACTTCCTGCTCGAAACTGTTACCTTGATAGCTAAACCTATTTCATTGGGGCTACGTCTTTTTGGTAACTTGTATGCAGGTGAGTTGATCTTCATCCTTATTGCGCTGATGTATGGTACCAACTTGGCGATTGCTGCTCTGGGTGTGACTCTGCAACTGGGCTGGCTGATCTTCCATATTCTGGTTATCACGCTGCAAGCGTTTATTTTCATGATGCTGACTATCGTTTACCTAAGCATGGCTCATGAAGATCATTAAGGACTGCTGAAGAAATTTTTTAAACTAAATCATCAACCAACACAGATTTAGATACTGGAGATACAGATGGAAACGATTCTGGGCTTTACTGCAATTGCTGTTGCTCTGCTCATTGGTTTGGGTGCACTGGGTACCGCTATCGGTTTCGGCCTTTTGGGTGGTAAGTTCCTGGAAGGCGCTGCGCGTCAGCCAGAAATGGCCCCTATGCTGCAAGTTAAGATGTTCATTGTAGCGGGTCTGCTCGATGCCGTGACCATGATCGGTGTAGGTATTGCACTTTACATGCTGTTTACTAACCCACTGGGTGCAATGCTGTAATAAACGCTTCTGTCTTAACTCTAAATAGGAGGCTGTTGTGAATATCAACGCTACCCTAATCGGTCAGACGGTCGCCTTTATTATCTTCGTGTGGTTCTGCATGAAGTTTGTATGGCCCCCTTTGATGAATGCCATCGAAGCGCGCCAGAAAAGGATTGCTGATGGTCTTGCTGACGCTGACCGTGCAGCAAAAGACCTGGAGTTGGCTCAAGCGAAAGCGACTGACCAACTGAAAGACGCCAAGGCTACAGCCAACGAAATCATTGAGTCTGCCAACAAGCGCAAGGCTCAGATTATTGATGAAGCCAAAGCTGAAGCAGACGCTGAGCGTGCGAAAATCATTGCTCAGGGTAAAGCAGAAATTGAAGCTGAACGTAATCGCGTGAAAGAGGAACTGCGTAAGCAGGTTGCGACTCTTGCCATCACTGGTGCAGAGAAGATCCTCGAGCGTTCGATTGATGAAGCCGCCCAAAGCGACATAGTTAATAAACTAGTTGCTGAAATTTGATAAGGGAGTTGAGTTATGGCTGAGTTAACCACCATTGCTCGCCCTTACGCTAAGGCAGCTTTTGACTTTGCTGTTGAACATCAAGCAGTAGAAAACTGGGCAGAAATGCTCGATTTCGCGGCAATGGTGAGTGAAAACGAATCCATGAAGCCACTGCTGGCTGGATCTATGTCCAGCAATAAGCTAGCTGCACTCTTTATCAATATCTGTGGCGAGCAAATTGATGAGCACGGTCAAAATCTGATCAAGGTAATGGCTGAAAACGGTCGCTTGGAGGTACTGTCTGCTGTATCTCAGCTCTATGCTGAGTTTCGCCACGAATGGGCTAAGGAAATCGAAGCCAACGTGGTCTCTGCTACTGAGCTTAGCTCTGAGCAGCAACAGCAGATCAGTGTTTCTTTAGAGAAACGTCTCGCACGCAAAGTTAAGCTGAATTGCAGCGTCGATGCCGAGCTTATCGCCGGTATTATTATCAAGGCAGGGGATCTGGTGATAGATGGATCCGTCCGCGGTAAATTAAACCGCCTGTCTGATAAGCTGCAGTCGTAATTGGGAGTTTGAGCATGCAACTGAATTCCACTGAAATCAGCGATCTGATTAAGCAGCGGATCGAGCAGTTCGAAGTCGTCAGTGAAGCCCGCAACGAAGGTACTATCGTTTCGGTCAGTGACGGCATCATCCGCATTCACGGCCTGGCCGATGTAATGCAGGGTGAGATGATCGAACTGCCTGGCAACCGTTATGCAATCGCGTTGAACCTTGAACGTGATTCTGTAGGTGCCGTAGTTATGGGTCCTTATGCCGGTTTGGCTGAGGGCGTAAAAGTTAAAACCACTGGCCGTATTCTGGAAGTTCCAGTGGGTCGTGGTCTGCTGGGACGTGTTGTTAACACTCTGGGTGAGCCAATCGACGGTAAAGGACCAATCGACAACGATGGTTTTGCGCCTGTTGAAATGATTGCTCCTGGTGTTATTGAGCGTCAATCCGTATCTCAACCGGTACAAACCGGTTATAAGGCGGTTGATGCCATGATCCCTATCGGTCGCGGTCAGCGTGAGCTGATCATCGGTGACCGTCAAACTGGTAAAACTGCGATGGCTATCGACGCCATCATCAACCAGAAAGATTCCGGCATCAAGTGTGTGTACGTTGCAGTAGGCCAGAAGGCTTCTACTATTGCCAACGTAGTACGCAAGCTGGAAGAGCACGGTGCTCTGGCCAACACTATTGTTGTGGTTGCTACTGCTTCTGAAGCGGCTGCCCTGCAATACCTGGCACCATACTCTGGTTGTACCATGGGTGAATATTTCCGTGACCGCGGTGAAGATGCACTGATCGTTTATGATGACCTGTCCAAACAGGCCGTTGCTTACCGTCAGATCTCACTGCTGCTGAAGCGTCCACCAGGCCGTGAAGCTTACCCAGGTGACGTATTCTATCTACACTCTCGTCTGCTGGAACGTGCTTCCCGCGTGAACGAAGAGTACGTTGAGAAGTTCACCAATGGCGAAGTAAAAGGCAAGACCGGTTCTTTGACCGCTCTGCCAATTATTGAAACCCAGGCAGGTGACGTATCTGCGTTCGTACCGACCAACGTAATTTCTATTACCGATGGTCAGATCTTCCTTGAAACTGACCTGTTCAACTCTGGCCTGCGTCCAGCGGTTAACCCAGGTATCTCTGTTTCTCGTGTAGGTGGTGCGGCTCAGACCAAGATCATCAAGAAACTGTCCGGCGGTATCCGTACTGCTCTGGCACAGTATCGAGAGCTTGCTGCGTTCTCACAGTTTGCGTCTGACCTTGACGATGCAACTCGTGCCCAGCTGGAGCACGGTGAGCGTGTAACCGAACTGATGAAGCAAAAGCAATACGCTCCTATGAGCGTAGCTGACCAAGCTGTATCTATTTTTGCAGCTGAAAAAGGCTACCTGAAAGGTATTGAGCTGAAGAAGATCGGTGACTTCGAAGCCGCTCTGCTCTCTTTCATGAACGGCGAGCATGCTGAGCTGATGAAGCTGATCAACGATAGCGGTGATTACAATGCCGAAATCGAAGCTGAGCTGAAGGCTGGTCTCGACAAGTTCGTGGCAACCCAAACCTGGTAAATACATGCGAGGTGTCATAAGGCACCTCAGGTCCAGATTGGAGAGTAGAGATGGCCGGCGCTAAAGAGATTAAAACCAAGATCGCGAGTGTGAAAAACACTCAGAAGATCACGTCCGCCATGGAAATGGTGGCAGCCAGCAAAATGCGCAAGGCGCAGGACCGCATGGCTGCAAGCCGTCCATATGCGGAGAGCATGCGTAAGGTGATCGGTCACGTCGCTCAGGGTTCTCTGGAGTACAAACACCCCTACCTGGAGGTGAGAGAACCCAAGCGGGTTGGTTACATAGTAGTGGCAACCGACCGTGGCCTTTGTGGTGGTCTGAACGTCAACCTGTTCAAGAAGGTTGTCGCAGACGTGAAAAGCTGGAAAGAGCAAGGTGCGGAAGTTGAATTCTGCCCTATCGGTGCTCGCAGTGTTCAGTTTTTCAAAAGCTTTGGTGGCAAGGTGCAGGCCCATGCTTCAGGTTTAGGTGATGCTCCCAAGCTCGCTGACCTGATTGGTACTGTGCGAGTAATGCTCCAGGCTTACAACGAAGGCAAGCTGGATCGTCTGTATGTGGTATTCAACAAGTTTGTTAATACCATGACGCAGACTCCTGTGATCGAGCAGCTGCTACCTTTGCCTAAATCAGACGAAGATGACGTAGCGCATCGCTGGGACTACATCTATGAGCCAGATCCAAAGGTCTTGTTGGACAAGCTTTTGGTTCGTTATGTGGAGTCTCAGGTGTATCAGGGTGTCGTTGAAAACATTGCTTCCGAGCAGGCTGCCCGTATGGTGGCCATGAAGGCAGCAACAGACAACGCCGGCACGCTGATCGATGATCTGCAACTGGTATACAACAAGGCCCGTCAGGCGGCGATTACGCAAGAACTGTCGGAAATTGTGTCAGGTGCAGCCGCGGTTTAGGCTGGGTAACGAATACAAGTTTTAGAGGATTAATCATGAGCACAGGTACTGTTGTCCAAGTGATTGGCGCGGTTGTGGACGTTGAGTTTCCACAAGATACCGTACCTCAGGTATATGACGCTCTGAAGATCACAGGCGAAGGCGCCTGTAAAGGCTTGGTGCTGGAAGTTCAGCAACAGCTGGGTGGTGGTGTAGTTCGTACCATCGCCATGGGTTCTTCCGATGGTCTGCGTCGTGGTATCGAGGTAGAAAACTCTGGTTCACCAATTTCCGTTCCGGTTGGGGCTGCGACCCTTGGCCGTATCATGAACGTTCTGGGTGAGCCTGTGGATGAAGCGGGCGCTATCGGTGAAGATGAGCGTTATATCATCCACCGTGATGCTCCTTCTTATGAAGAGCAATCTAACACCACTGAATTGCTGGAGACCGGCATCAAGGTTATTGACCTGGTATGTCCGTTCGCCAAGGGTGGTAAAGTAGGTCTGTTCGGTGGTGCGGGTGTTGGTAAGACAGTTAACATGATGGAACTGATCAACAACATCGCTAAAGCCCACTCAGGTCTGTCCGTATTCGCCGGTGTAGGTGAGCGTACCCGTGAAGGTAACGACTTCTACTACGAGATGAAAGACTCAGGCGTACTGGACAAGGTAGCCATGGTGTACGGTCAGATGAACGAGCCACCAGGTAACCGTCTGCGTGTTGCTCTGACCGGTCTGACTATGGCCGAGAAGTTCCGTGACGAAGGTCGTGACGTACTGTTGTTCGTTGACAACATCTACCGTTACACCCTGGCTGGTACCGAAGTATCGGCACTGCTGGGTCGTATGCCTTCTGCTGTGGGTTATCAGCCAACACTGGCTGAAGAGATGGGTGTTCTGCAAGAACGTATTACTTCTACCAAAGTGGGTTCTATCACTTCGGTACAAGCGGTATACGTACCTGCGGATGACTTGACTGACCCAAGCCCGGCAACCACCTTCGCCCACTTGGATGCGACTGTGGTACTGTCTCGTCAAATCGCTTCTCTGGGTATCTACCCAGCGGTTGACCCACTGGATTCCACCTCTCGTCAGCTGGATCCACAGGTTGTTGGCCAAGAGCACTATGACGTGGCAAACGGTGTACAGACAGTTCTGCAGCGTTACAAAGAGCTGAAAGACATCATCGCTATTCTGGGTATGGACGAGTTGTCAGATGACGACAAGATGACAGTATCCCGCGCCCGTAAGATCGAGCGTTTCCTGTCTCAGCCATTCCACGTAGCTGAAGTCTTTACCGGTTCTCCAGGTAAGTACGTGCCCCTGAAAGACACCATCCGTGGCTTCAAGGGAATTCTGGACGGTGAGTTCGATCACCTGCCAGAGCAAGCGTTCTACATGGTTGGTTCTATCGACGAAGCCGTTGAGAAAGCCAACAAGAAATAACTAGGCAATATTGCATAGTTTGGTAAGGAGAACGGGATGGCAGCCATGACAGTACAGCTTGATATCGTCAGTGCAGAGAGCAAAATCTTTTCAGGCCTTGTTGCCCATTTACAGGTAACAGGTTCTGAGGGTGAACTGGGTATTATGCCCGGCCACACTCCGCTGCTGACCAATATCAAACCTGGCATGGCGCGCATCGTCAAACAAAATGGTCAGGAAGAGGTGTTTTACCTTTCAGGTGGTTTACTGGAAGTTCAACCCAACTCCGTGTCCGTATTGGCTGATGTTGTAATGCGTGCCGATGAGATTGACGAGCAGGCCGCAGTAGAAGCCAAGCGTCGTGCAGAAGCCCATATGGCCGATGCCGGTGCTGACTTCGATTATGCTGCGGCAGCAATTGAACTGGCTAAGGCCGTGGCTCAGTTGCGGGTCGTTGAGACCATCAAGAAGAACATTGCCAGATAACAGCACTGCTGAAAAAAGGCGCCTCAGGGCGCCTTTTTTGTGTCTGTTATTCCTATTGCCCAAGCAGATTTGCAAGCTTCCAAGCTGCGTGAGCGCTGCATTTTTACCGTGATTCCGGTACACTTGCGCCAGCCCAAAGAAAAGGAATCTCTCATGTCATTGAATGTTGTAATTCTCGCTGCCGGGAAAGGGACCCGGATGCGTTCAGATCTGCCTAAAGTTCTGCATAAGGTTGCCCACAAGCCCATGGTGCAGCATGTGATTGATACGGCTCATTCACTTAATGCCGACAAGATCAATCTGGTTTACGGTTATGGCGGCGACAAGCTGATGACGGAGCTGGGCGAGCAACCGCTTAACTTTGTACTGCAGGCTGAACAACTGGGCACAGGCCACGCGGTAGCCCAGGCGATTCCCCATATAGATGACAATGACACTGTATTGGTGCTCTATGGCGACGTTCCCCTCACCCGTAAGGAAACACTGGAAGCCCTGCTTGCTGCCAGGCAAAACGATGGCGTAGCCGTACTGACGGTACATCTGGATGATCCAAGTGGCTATGGCCGTATGGTGCGCGAGCATGGCAAGGTGGTTGGCATAGTCGAGCAGAAAGATGCTACTCCCGAGCAACTCAAGATTAATGAGATCAACAGCGGCATCATGGCATTGCCGGGCAAACAATTGAAAAACTGGCTCGGGCGCTTGGAAAACAATAATGCTCAGGGCGAGTACTATCTTACCGATGTGATCGCCATGGCTCATACCGATGGGGTGGCCATAGATACGGCTCATCCAGTTAATTCCATAGAGACCGAAGGCGCCAACAACAGGGTGCAGCTAGCGGCGTTGGAACGTGCTTATCAGCAACGCTGTGCTGAAGCCTTGATGTTGGATGGTGCCAATCTCAGAGATCCGGCACGTATCGATGTTCGCGGTGAAGTGACTGTCGGCATGGATGTGATGATCGATATCAATGTGATCTTCGAAGGTAAAGTGGTGCTGGGTAATAACGTGACTGTAGGCGCCGGGGCTATCCTTATCGATTGTGAGATTGCCGACAACGCCGAGATTAAGCCTTACAGCATAATCGAGGGCGCCAAGTTGGGTGATGGCGCCAGTGCCGGCCCGTTTGCTCGTCTACGTCCGGGTGCTGAACTTAAGCAGGATGCCCACATAGGCAATTTTGTTGAGATGAAGAAAGCCGTACTTGGCGTTGGCTCCAAGGCCGGACACCTGGCTTACCTCGGGGATGCACAAATTGGTCAAGGGGTAAACATAGGTGCCGGTACCATTACCTGTAACTATGATGGCGCCAACAAACATCTGACCGTTATTGAAGATGAGGTGTTTGTTGGTAGTGACACCCAGTTGGTTGCTCCTGTCACCATAGGTAAGGGAGCCACTCTGGGAGCTGGTTCCACTGTAACCCGTGATGTCGGCGTCGATGAACTGGTTATCACCAGGGTCAAGCAGAAACATATCAAGGGCTGGAAGCGTCCACAAAAGCACAAGAAATAATTCCTCTAAATGAAAGCACCCACTCGGGTGCTTTCTATCTCACAAACCCGTTTAAGGGTTTGAAGTCAATCATATTTAATTGTAAATATCTGTAAAGAAACTTAAATACTAATCCTTCTCATTTATATTTGCTGGCAAAAATAAAACTGATTGCCGGTCCGGCATAGAGAATGAGGTGATTATGAGGTTTAAGTTTTCCTGTGTAGGTATGGCTGTGGTGGCTGCTATCTCTTCAATGCCACTGGCGGCAGAGCAAGTACCAGAAGATATTGAACGTATCAGTGTTACCGGCCGTAGCTTCAATGATTATAAGACCGGCGTCGCCTCAGGCGCGATGCGTGGTGATATCAATCTGATGGATACACCTCAATCCGTTACCGTTATCCCCGACTTTGTTACCGATGAACAGCTGGCAACCAACCTGGCTGAAGTATTGGTGAATGACTCAAGCGTGACCAGTGGCAGTGAAAAATGGAATCGCCAGGTATTTAATATTCGTGGTTTTGAGTTGGACTCAGGTTCTGGGTACCTGATCAATGGTCAGCAGCAGTGGTCGCACTATGTGCAACCTATTGAAACCCTGCAGCAGGTAGAAGTGCTTAAGGGCCCCTCCAGTATGCTCTACGGCCAGTCAGGCCCTGGAGGCTTGATCAATATGGTAACCAAGAAGCCGACCTACGACACACTGTTTAACCTGGGGTTTGATACCGATGACAACGGCTCTACCCGTTTTCAGCTGGACGCCGGTGGTAGTCTCAATGAAGCCCAAACTATCCGTTATCGCACTGTGTTGGTTAAGCAGGATACCCAGTATTGGCGCGAATATCAGAATGGTGAAAATCAGGAAAGAGATCGTTGGCTGGGCTACCTGAATCTGGAGTTTGATATTACCGATGATCTTTTGCTGTCACTGAAATATGACCGCACCCAAGATAAAACCGGAATAGATCGTGGTGGTTGGTTGAACAGCAAGGGAGAGCTCATTGGTGGCCGGGATATTATCTGGGATATGCCATGGGCGTTTACTGACAATACCATCGAAAATTTAGGGGCCGAACTCACTTACTTTATCAGCGATAACTGGAAAGTGAAGGCCGGCTACAATGATCAGCAGTTCAACCGCCAACGGTTGGACTCTCTTCCAAGCTTGATCAAAGGTTCTGAGGACCCGTTTACAGATGGCTACACTGTGAGTCCATTCGATCGTTATGATGATTGGCAACATAAAACAGGGTTCATTGATATTACCGGTAACTTCAGTACCGGCTTTCTGGAACATCAGTTCCTGATCGGTGCCAATATGTTGGACTATTACTATGGACAGTTGCGCGAAAAAGGCACGAGTGTTTCTGTCATGCCTGGCCAGCCCATCGCAAATCCAGGCTTGGACTATCATAACGATACTTCACTCAGTGAAAGCGACTATAAGCATTATGGTTTTTATATTCAGGACCTGGTTACTATCAATGAACAGTGGAAACTGTTGGCCGGTGTTCGTTATGACGAACAAAAGAAGGATGGTGCCGGGAACAACAGCTATGCCGTTTCACCTAAATTTGGGGTGATCTATTCGCCTATGGATAACGGCAGTATCTATGTGAATTACTCAAAGAGCTTCAGTCCCCAAGGGAGCGTTAATGATCCTAATGATGTCAATGACAAGATGAATCTGGATCCTGAATATGGGGAACAGTACGAAATTGGCACCAAGTGGGAACTGTTCGATGGTGGATTATTACTGACAGGTGCCGTGTTTGATATAACCGTCTCCAATGTTACCGTGACTCAAGACTTGGGAGCTGGTGAGTCAATAACCACTCAGAGTGGTGAACAGCGTCATAAAGGGTTTGAGATGGGTGCTCAGGGACGACTCAGTGATAAGTGGTTTATGACAGGTTCCATGATGTACCTGGATGCAGAGTATGATCGCCCTGCAGAAGATAGCCTCAATGGTAAAACGCCGATAGATGCGCCTGAATGGTCGGCCAATATTTGGACCCGTTATGAGATGACAGAAGCATTGGCTCTGAATTTTGGTGCCGTCTATGTCGGTGAACGATTTGCTGATAAAGAGAATATGATCACCAAAGATGGTTATGTACGTTTTGACCTGGGCGCCGCCTATACCATGGATGTGATGGGAACAGATGTCAGCGTAAGGGTTAACATGAAGAATCTGTTTGATAAAGAATATCTTGCCGGCGGTTCCAATACTGACGTGACTGTGGGTGAAGGTCGTCATGTGAGCCTGGCGCTGGAAGCCAAGTTTTAATCGCCAATAGATATCATGCTAACAGCAATGCCGGCCACTCCGTGACCGGCATTTTTTTATGGATGAAATCTAATGCTTCTTGCGATGCGCCCAGGCTCGGGCTGGCTTTAAGGCATGCCTGTATATCGGCTGAATTACTAACGGCTTTTTTCACTCAGTAATTGCGTTTAGGTTTCGAAGTTATATAATTCTCCTTTCGAATCGAAACTTATTCAGTCTGGAATGACCAAACGCAACACTCAACAAAGGCGTCACGCCATAGTTACCCTGCTGCAGCAGCAGGGGGAAGTCAGTGTCGATGCCTTGGCGCTGAAGTTTGAAACTTCGGAAGTGACTATACGTAAAGACTTGGCAGCCCTGGAGAAAACCGGTTTGCTGCTGCGTCGTTATGGTGGCGCCGTCGTCGTTCCTCAAGAGATAACCCAGACCTTGTCTGAACCACCTTCCCGCAACAAGTTGGCCATAGCTCAGGCCGCTGCCGGACTTATCAAAGATCATAACCGCATCATCATAGATTGTGGCAGCACCACTTTGGGGCTTATTCCTGAGCTCAATGATAAGCGCGGGCTGGTGGTCATGACCAATTCCCTGCAGTTGGCCAATGCGATACATGAATTGGAAAACGAGCCCACACTCTTGATGACGGGGGGCACCTGGGACCCCCACTCCGAATCTTTTCAAGGACAGGTGGCTGAGCAAGTATTGCGATCCTACAACTTTGACCAGCTTTTTATCGGCGCCGATGGCATTGACTTGCAGCGAGGCACCACCACTTTCAATGAATTGATTGGACTCAGCCGGGTGATGGCGGATGTTTCTCGGGATGTAGTGGTGTTGCTCGAATCGGAAAAGGTGGGTCGCAGAATTCCTAATCTTGAGTTGCCCTGGGAGTTAGTCACTACCCTGGTGACAGATAATAGGCTGCCAGATGCAGCCGCTGAAAGTATTTCAAATCAAGGGGTAAAGCTGATCTTGGCCCCTTTTACAGCGTAAACTTTAAACTAAGCGGATATTGATATGTGTGGAATTGTTGGCGCAGTAGCGCAAAGGGATGTTGCTGAAATCTTGATCGAGGGACTGAAACGCCTGGAATATCGTGGCTATGATTCGGCCGGTGTGGCTGTCATTCACCAAGGTGAACTGACCCGTACCCGCAGAGTTGGCAAGGTGCAGGAGTTGGCCGATGCTTTGCAAACTGCTCCTTTGGCCGGTGGTACCGGCATAGCCCATACCCGCTGGGCGACCCATGGTGAGCCCAGTGAGCGCAACGCGCATCCACATCAATCCGGCAGTGACATAGCCGTGGTGCACAACGGGATTATTGAAAATCACGCTAAATTGCGGGAGATGCTCAAGGGCTTGGGTTATCAGTTCAACTCAGATACAGATACAGAAGTCATTTGTCATCTGGTTGACCATGAGCTCAAGTCTGCCCCCAGTTTGCTGGCGGCGGTACAAGCCACAGTCAAACAACTGGAAGGTGCCTATGGCACTGTGGTCATCGACCGCCGTGACCCTGAGCGGCTGGTGGTCGCCCGCAGTGGCAGCCCATTGGTAATAGGTTTTGGTCTGGGAGAAAACTTCGTCGCCTCGGATCAGCTGGCACTGCTGCCGGTGACCCGTACTTTTGCCTTCCTTGAAGAGGGCGATGTTGCCGAAGTGACTCGCCGTGAGGTCCATATCTATGATCTGGACGGTAACCCGGTTGTACGTGAAAAGAAAGAATCTGAAATCACCCATGATGCCGGTGACAAGGGCGAGTATCGTCACTATATGCTTAAAGAGATCTATGAGCAGCCAATGGCGCTGGCCCGTACTCTCGAAGGCCGAATTGCCCAGCAGCGGGTGCTGGATAGTGCCTTTGGTGATAATGCAGCCGAGCTTCTCAAAGATATCAAACACGTACAGATCATTGCCTGTGGTACCAGTTACCATGCCGGTATGGCAGCACGTTATTGGCTGGAAGATTGGGCCGGCGTTTCCTGTAATGTGGAAATCGCCTCTGAATTCCGCTACCGCAAGTCGCATCTGTTCCCCAACAGCCTGTTGGTCACTATTTCTCAATCCGGTGAAACGGCCGATACCCTGGCGGCTATGCGTTTGGCCAAAGAGATGGGGTACAAGGCAACCCTGACCATATGTAACGCCCCCGGATCCTCGCTGGTTCGCGAGTCCGACATGGCATATATGATGAAAGCCGGTGCCGAGATAGGTGTGGCTTCCACCAAGGCCTTTACCGTACAGTTGGCCGGTTTGTTGATGCTGACGGCGGCACTGGGACGTTATAACAGCATGAGTGTGGAAATGCAGGCGGCAATCGCCCAGAGTCTGCAGTCTATGCCGGCTAAAGTGGAGCAGGCTCTGGGGTTGGATGATGCCATTGCCGAGCTGGCAGAAGACTTTGCCGATAAGAGTCATGCCCTGTTCCTGGGACGTGGCGATCAGTACCCCATAGCGATGGAAGGTGCGCTGAAGCTGAAGGAGATTTCCTATATTCATGCCGAAGCTTATGCATCCGGAGAGCTGAAACATGGACCATTGGCGCTGATCGATGCCGACATGCCTGTGATAGTGGTGGCACCTAATAATGAACTGCTTGAAAAGCTTAAGTCCAATGTGGAAGAAGTGCGTGCCCGTGGTGGCTTGATGTATGTGTTTGCCGATGTTGATGCTGAATTTGCATCCGATGACACCATGAAGGTAATTCCTGTGCCACATTGTGATGAGTTTATGGCACCGCTTATTTACACCATTCCGCTGCAGTTGCTGTCATACCATGTTGCCCTGATCAAAGGGACTGATGTGGATCAGCCAAGAAACTTGGCCAAGTCGGTTACTGTTGAGTAATTGGGCTCAAGCCTGAAAGTGTTGCCACTAATCGCCTGAGTGTATGCTCAGGCGGTTAATTGTGTCAGCCGCTGCTGCTTTTTTGCTTCGTACCTCTTCCAGACCTTTTCGTGGAAGTAGAAAACAACTGTGTTGATACTGGGTTCTATCAGGGCCACTGCACCACCTATAAGCGCACTTCCGGTAAGCAGATAAGTGATGGTAAAGGCTACGCTGAAGTGCAGTATGGCAAAGGTCATTGTCTTAATCATGGCGGTTCTCCTCTCTTGATAATTTAATGATAATAATTCTCATTAATAATTGAAAGAGAGTTTAACAGATTAATTTGACCGTTTTTATCTATTAAAAAGGCCGCTTATGCGGCCTTTAGTCGTCTAAGACTATCAGTAGTGCCAAGGGAAGCTGGAAAAGTCCTGATCGCGTTTTTCAAGAAACGCGTCTCGGCCTTCCTGGGCCTCGGCTGTGCCATAGGCCAAACGGGTCGCTTCACCGGCAAATAGTTGCTGGCCAACCAAACCATCATCAGGCAGGTTAAAGCCATATTTGAGCATGCGCATTGCGGTTGGGGACTTGGAGTTGATCTCCTTGGCCCAGCGCAGAGCTTTGGTTTCAAGTTCTGCATGAGGAACCGAACGGTTAACCATGCCCATGGCAAAAGCTTCATCGGCACTGTAGTTAAAGCCACAGAAAAATATTTCTCTTGCCCGCTTCTGGCCTATCATCTTCGCCAGATAAGCACTGCCATAGCCGGAATCAAAGCTGGCTACATCCGGGTCTGTCTGTTTGAAAACGGCATGTTCTTTCGATGCCAGTGTCAGATCGCACACCACATGCAAGCTGTGACCGCCACCGACCGCCCAACCGGGAACAACGGCTATGACGACCTTGGGCATAAAGCGGATCAAGCGCTGCACTTCGAGAATATGCAGGCGGCCCATGCGAGCCAAATCGGCCTTACCGGCTTCCTCACCTTCATATTTGTAGCCGTCCTTGCCGCGAATACGCTGATCGCCACCGGAGGAGAAGGAATATTGCCCCTTGGCCGATGGACCATTACCCGTTAACAGCACACAACCTACATCAGACCATTGCCGGGCGTGATCCAGAGCTATGTAAAGTTCATCAACCGTCTTGGGACGAAAAGCGTTCAGGCAGTCGGGACGGTTAATGGCAATTCGCACCGTACCTTGAGATTTGGCTCTGTGGTAAGTGATGTCTTCAAAAGCGAACCCAGCAACCTCTTCCCACAATTCAGGTTCAAAAGTATCGGAAACAAAAGATGTCATAACAAGCAGCCCCTATATTGATAATGGCTCAAAGGCTAGGTGGATTGGCATGGGAGGTCAATGATTTCAGGTGCGGGTTTTGCGACTGTCGACAAAACCCGCGGCTTTATTCAGAGGTTATCGCAGATGAATAACAGATTATCTTTGCTGAAAACCGGATGAGATATGACATTGCCGCGACAATACTCGTCTTTGAAGTCCATCAGGGTATCTGGCGTGGTCAGTATGCCGTCCAGCTCCTGTAGCTCATAAGCCGACAAGCGCTCGGCAATATCTGCCTTGAGGCGGGCCTTTCTCTGATCGAGACGAATGATCTGCGTGCCCGTCATGGCATCCAGCTTGCGTTCAATTTTCTTTACTAATGCTTCGGTTTGGGCAATGGGCTCATCGAGCTTATCCGTCTGAGTGACCAGGTAATAAAGCACTCCGGCCAATATTGCCAAAATAATCCAGCCTTTCATCATTTAGTCCAACTAAGGTTAATAACCCTTGTGTTACAAGGTATAATACGCCAGTTTTTATACAATAAGCAGTAAAAGGCTGTAAAGATGAGTGAAGAGTCGAGCAATAAGGATTATTCGAAAGCCAATCGAATCAAGATTCACCAGCCTGATGCGAGTAAAGCAGACCGCTTTAATCCTCGCAACCGAATTTACGTTCGTGCGGTTGATGGTCTCTGGAGTACGTTAAGGCGGCGGATGGGATGGATAGCTATGCTGTTTTTCCTCATCTTGCCCTGGCTTCCCTGGGGGGATAGGCAGGCAGTCTGGTTTAACCTGGCGGAGCAGAAGTTTCATGTATTCGGCTTGACTATCTGGCCTCAGGATCTGACGTTGCTGGCGGCCTTGTTTATGATTGCCGCCTTTGCACTGTTTTTTGTCACTACCTACCTGGGAAGGGTCTGGTGCGGCTACACCTGCCCGCAGACGGTGTGGACCTTCATTTTTATCTGGTTTGAAGAAAAGCTCGAAGGGGCACGCAACAAAAGGATGAAGTTGGATCAGATGCCCTGGAGTTTTGACAAGCTCTGGCGCAAAACGGCCAAGCATACTGCCTGGTTGCTGATCTCCTTGCTGACGGCCATGACATTTGTGTCTTATTTTGTGCCCTCCAGAGAAGTATACCTCGAGGTATTTACCTTACAGGCCAGCGGCGCCGTGTACTTCTGGGTCATTCTCTTCACTCTGGCAACCTATGGTAATGCCGGCTGGATGCGGGAAATTATGTGTATTCACATGTGTCCCTATGCGCGTTTCCAGGCTGCCATGTTCGATAAGAACACTTATATTGTTGGCTATGACACCAAGCGTGGTGAAACTCGCGGTCCCCGCTCCCGTAAGGCTGATCCCAAAGCTCTGGGGCTGGGCGACTGTATCGATTGTGATCTCTGTGTTCAGGTCTGTCCGACAGGGATTGATATCCGTAATGGCCTGCAGTACGAATGTATCAACTGTGGCGCCTGTATCGATGCCTGTGACTCCACCATGGAACGTATGGGATATGCCAAAGGCCTTATCAGTTACACCACGGAAAACAAACTGGAAGGGATCAAGGAAAAAGTGCTGCGTCCCAAGCTGGTGGGTTATGGTGTTGTGCTTACCGCGATGATTTTGGTGTTTATCTACGCCAGTGCCAATATCGCCCCTGTGCGCATCGATATCATTCGTGACCGGAATCAGCTCTATACTGAGAACACTCAGGGGATGACAGAGAATACCTTCACTTTGAAGATATTGAACAAAACGGAAACGGCCCACGAGTACCAGATGCACATTGATGGGTTGAACAACTATAAGTGGCATGGCCCACAAACAGTGCAGATTGCGGCCGGTGAAGTATTGACGCTGCCTATCAGTGTGGCGGTCGACCCTGTTGAGCTGAAACGTCCTATTACCAAGATAGACTTTATTGTCACTACTGAAGTTGATGGTGAGACGGTTGAAGCCAAACAGGAGTCACGTTTCTTCGGGCCTTAAGTTTTAAGAAACAATTCTTAGATGGATAAAAAGGGGCGAGAGCCCCTTTTTTCATCAAAAAATATCGCTTTTTTGGCCGTTTGGCTGCTTTTGTGAGCGAACGATAAATTAATCCTGTATTTCTAAGATTTAGCTCTTGCACAAAAGTTCAGGCTCCCTATAATGCGCTCCCACTGACACGGTACAGCGGCAACGCGAAAGACGTGACAGGGTCGAAGAAAAGAGGGTTTGAGTCCTTTCAACGGCAGGCGAAAAAAGATGGTAAATACCTCTTGACGCCGCAGCAGGAAAGCGTAGAATACGCAGCCCTGACCCGATGGCCACAGCGCCTAAGGGATTG
>NZ_JBKORL010000029.1:0-2193 GCF_047314525.1 Shewanella sp. BJSY2023SW007
CAAGAAGGCACAGTGCTCTGGGCTATATCAGTCCAGAAAACTACGAACTAAAGAGTGTTGCTTAGTAGCGTGTCCTGTATTAGCGGTGCGGATCACCATGATTTCTGCAACTGCCGTGCTAAACTGCCGATTCGCATTGACATTCAGCGAGAAATATAATTTCATACCAATAATCCATCCAATTGTTTTTAAAGAAAAATGATAGAAGTAAAATGTTTTACGTTTTTTGCCACACAGAAGTTACGCACGTCTGATATAACAAAAATAGTGGAGGATAAACATTACCCAATCATAGAAATTGACGGTTTAGAGCTATCTCCAAGCATAAAATTCACATGTACCAACCCTAATATAAACGAGTTTGATGCTGATGATATGTTAGGAGGGTTCTTTTCGGATCGATTCGACTCTATCAATAATGAAATAATAGAAGAGGATGGCAATGTAATTATAAAATCCATTTTTGCCCTACAATTCGATGTTGATTGTCCTATATCACTACATGGCGACGAAATAACCTACAAAGAAGGAGAAAGAGATTACTCATATAAAGTATCACCTTCTTTCTGTAGAACAGACTTTCCACCATTAACCGATTCGATAGAGATTAAATCAGAAAAGAAACTCACAATAGAAGAAGTAGTTAAAGAATTGATAATGTAATGAATGGGTTGATGCGCTTATTACCGGGTAAAGACATCTGCAATGAGGTCGCCCTGAGTTTGAGCATCGATATAGGTACAAGTTAGAGTTGGTTTGATAAATTTCTTCTTAAAATTTACTGGGGTTTGGATTAACCTTTCTATCCGAGTCAACCTTTACGCCAAAATTTAATCAATTGATTTGGTTACAGTTTAAAATTTGGTCTAACTGTGTGGCGCCCTTTTCACTCAATCATACCTTAACACTTATTCTTGTTGCTCCATGGCGGCCAGGATTGGCCGTACAATCCCCGGGGAGTCTTAGCTAATCAGGTACTCGCCTGCGTGCAAAAATATCCAAAACAACGCCAGGTAAACTGGTTAATATGCAGGATAGAGAGACTGACAGGGGAATAAAGATGGCCGAAACAGCCAATGCACAGCAAAGCAAATCGCTGCGCCACAAGTCCCGCAGGCAAGGGCGGGAACGGGCGACTTATCGTCTGGCCGAAGAACTTGGCGGCCTGGAAACTCTCAGTGCCAGCTATCATCAGCAGAACTTTGGCCGCCACAGTCATGAAGGCTTCACCTTGGGAATCATAGACAGTGGTGCCCAGCGGTTTTTCCGAAGTGGCGGAGATCATGTTGCCCCCAAACACAGCATCATTCTGGTGAATGCAGATGAGGTGCATAACGGCCGTTCGGCAACAGAAAATGGCTGGTCGTATCGGGCACTTTACCCTACCCCTGAGCAGTTTGCCGAACTGGCACTGTGCAGCAAGCAACAGGTGCCCTGGTTTGCCGAGCCCGTGGTACAGGACCCTCTATTGGCGCACCTGATAGCCATCACCCATGAAGCGCTCAACTATTCGAGTAATCGCCTGCAACGGGAAAGCCTCTTGTACGAAACCCTCAGCCTGTTGATGCTGCGTCACGGTCGGCTGAAGCCCGCTGCTCCTGTCCAGGCAGGCCCCCTGCTGAATAGGGCCAGGCAGTTTCTGGAAGACAGTTGCAGCAGTAACATCTCGCTCCAGGAACTGGCCAATCTGGTACAGCTGCCGCCTTTTGTGTTACTCAGGCAATTCAAGGCACAATTTGGTTTAACCCCGCACCAATATCAGACTCAGGTAAGATTAATTCTGGCGCGAAAGTTGTTGCGGCTGGGCGCTTCACCGATCCAGGTGGCACAGGACTCAGGATTTTGCGACCAAAGCCATTTGAACCGTCAATTCATCAATCCAAAAATAAACTCTTTTGAATCATAGTGTTATACACCTTAATTTTCTAAGATTGTACTCCTTTCTTGTACCTATTCCAATCAGAATATCACCTTAATTTGGCCACTAAAGCTATCCGCTAAAGGGCTTAAACATCAGTAGGATGATACAAAGTGTTACTGAGATAATACTTTAGTGATATGGACAAAAAGCATACAGCGGATAGCATGATGTTGCACCTTGGTTAATCATAAGGAGTTGATATGAAAAATATAAGTGTGGCAATGGCATTGGTTTCAGCTGTTGTGTTCTCTCAAACCACGTTAGCGAGCGAC